>CANKTT010000093.1 GCA_947486505.1 Actinomycetota bacterium
AGGAATTTCAACGCCACAGCCGGTAAGCAGCAGAACTGCAACGAGGTTGGCAGATAGCTTTTTGATCACACATAGAGGTTAGCGCGATTTATCAGAGGGTAGAATTTGTGTATGGATGATTTGCAAAAAGGTCGATTGTTAGTTTTTCTTCAGTTCGGCTTAATCATCATTTTGGCCGTGTATCCCGACAGCACGACCGTTGACTCTCGACTTAATATTCTCGGCACCGTGTTCATAGCGATTGGCCTAGTCTTACTCTTTGCAGGTTTCAGAGGACTGGGTAAGTCCCTAAACGCTAACCCGGTTCCGAATCAAGATGGGGTTTTAGTCACTACGGGAATCTACAGCGTGGTTCGTCACCCGATTTACCTAGGACTTTTGGTAATCACATTTGGACTTGTTGTGTCGAGTGGAGTCTTGGCGCAATTTGTTCCTTGGGTAAATCTAGTAATTCTTTTGACTTACAAGATGCGCTGGGAAGAAGTTTTGCTTTCGGCAAAGTACAAGGGCTACGCTCAATACTTGACCAAGGTTCCAGCCATAATTCCTGGCTTAAAGCCAAGAAACAAAAAGTAGCTACTTAACCCATTCAGTGGACACAGTGAATCTGTCCACCACTTCACGAATCGGATCAACACCAATTCCAGGTCCTGTTGGCACATCAATGTGGCCATCGACCAAAACAAAAGGTTCTGTTGTGTCGGTTTCAAAGTAACGAGCCGAAGCCGAAGTATCACCAGGCAATGTGAAGTTCGGTAGTGCAGCTAGTGCCAAGTTTGCAGCCCTTCCAATACCGGTTTCCAGCATGCCGCCACACCAGACTGGAATACCAGCAGCTTGGGCCAAGTCATGAATCTTGACTGCTTCGATGTATCCACCAACTCGTGCTGGCTTGATATTGATAATCGAAGTGGCTCCAATTTCAATCGCATCACGAGCCACGCCAGCTGAAACGATCGATTCATCAAGGCATACTGGAGTTTCAATGTATTCAGCCAATCGCGCATGACCCAGAATGTCTTCTTCTTCGATTGGCTGCTCAATTAGCAAGAGATTGAATTCATCGAGCCGCTTTAACAAGTCAAAGTCATCGCGAGTGTAAGCGGTATTGGCATCAACTTGAAGTAACAGGTCGGGTCCAAAGGTCTCTCGCACTAACTTCACTGGTTCGTAATCCCAACCAGGTTCGATCTTTAACTTGATTCGCAAGTAACCATCCGCCAAGTAGCCTTCAACGGTATTCATTAACTCGGGCAGGGTATCCATGATGCCAACTGAAACACCAGCGGGGACTTTAGTTTTGGTGGCGCCAAGGTAGGTTGCAAAGGAAGTTCCACTTGCTCGTAATTGGGCATCAAGTACAGCAGTTTCTAAGGCGGCTTTGGCCATGCGATGACCTTTTGCCCAATGCAGCGTAGGCGCAATTGCTTCGGCAGTTAGTTGGTTGCCAAGTTTCATAGCTTCAGGAATAAAGAAATCGCGTAGCACTCCGGCCGCTGCTGTGTGGTACTCACTCGAATAGTCAGGCAATGCATTGGCAGCACATTCGGCCCAACCTTCGCCCGCATCAGTGATTGCATGCACCCAAACAACTTCATGGACACTGACTGAGCCTTCAGAGGTGCGAAATGGAGACTTTAAAGGAACGTCAAGGCGGATTAGTTCTACTGCTTCTAGTTTCATTTCAATCCCTCTGGTGGTTCCACCAATAGATGTGTGCGATCTTGCATTGCCTTAATTGTCCAGCCTTGTGCCATTAGCGGCTCTAAGGCTTCCCGAGTATTTGCTCGCCATTGCTTAGCACTGGCAAGGTCAGTTCGCCGCAAAGTTTCAATGTCCTCCGGGATCTCAACTGCAATTGCATTGGGAGAGATATTGGAATTTATATGAGAATTCTTTAGATCCCAAAAAACGAATAATCGATCTGAGTCATCGCCAGCATTAATCTCATCTGTCATTGTCCCGTAAAAGTTTGGTAGGTACTCAACAGCCTTTGCACCCAGTTTGTCGAAGTTGAAAACACAATTTCGGCGAACTAGGGGATCAAATGACCAAGTGATTCCAGCCAGACCCTGTTGCCTTGCCCATTCAAATTGATGCTGCTTAAGCTCAAAACCTGCGCCGACCTGAAATGAACCCGTTACGTGGGAATGAAGTATGTCTTTTCCATTGAAGATGCCTCGAAACCCAAAAGAAGCGGCCACCATTTCATCACCGTCATAGGCTGCACTGCAATATGCACCGACATGAAGCACGGCGATACCTAAATCAAAAGGCACTACCTCAGGTCCGCCAGCCCACACTTTGCAAAAGAACGCACTTACGGCTTCCATCTCATCGATGCTAGATACTTGGCTGATGCGAAGCGCGGTCATGCCTCCATTCTGCCCGAGTCATTGAAAGGCCTTAAATCAGGGGATTTATACAAGTTTGAGGGATTTTCCTGGGTCTGGTGGTAATTGTGTGACTACTGGGGTTATTCTCTTCCTAAGTACTCCTAGGCGAAATACAACATGTCGGGGAAGGCAGTTTGTAGCTGGCTAGGAGGTAAGTAAATGGCGCATTCGTCAAATACGCGCGGTGTTGTGTTTATTCACAGCACACCGCGGGCACTAACCGCTCATATTGAATGGGCGCTCGGTGGTCTGTTAGGCATACCTGTCAACCTTGAATGGGTTAACCAACCTGTTGCACCAGGAACGGTTCGAAGTGAAATGTCCTGGATTGGCACAGCAGATTTGTCAGCAAAGATTGCCTCTGCGCTACGTGGATTTCCACACCTTAGATTTGAGGTTACCGAAGAACCAAGTACGGGCTTTGATGGTCAGCGATATGTGTCAACCCCATCCCTAGGAATCTGGCGAAGCCCAATGGGAGTATTTGGTGAAAGCTTTATCTCGGACGACAAGCTCCGAACTGCAATTACAAATGCAACCGCAACAGGCAATTCACTAGTTGAGGCAGTTGACGAAGTTATAGGCGGTCCTTGGGATCGCGAACTAGAACCGTTTAGGTACGCCGGTGAAGGGGCACCAGTTAGATGGCTACATCAAGTTAGTTAGTTACAGCGGAATGTTTCCGTGATTGCCGCGCGGGAACGAACCATCTGGATTAGCAGCGGACTTTAACGCAGCAGCAATTGCAGTTCGAGTTTTCGTGGGAGCAACAATTTCATCGACTGCGCCAATTTCAATACATCTAGGTAATCCACCAGCGGTGATCTTATGCTCTTCAGCCAACTCAGCCTCAACAGCGTCCTTTTGGTCTGGTGGCACTTCAGCCAGGCGCCTGCGGTGCAAGATGCGAATCGCTGCAAGCGGTCCCATAACGGCAACTTCTGCGCCTTCCCAAGCCATAACGCGAGTAGCGCCTAATGCCTTGGAGTTCATTGCGATGTATGCACCGCCATAAGACTTACGAGTAACACAAGTAATTCGAGGCACAACGCATTCTGCGAAAGCATGAAGCAATTTTGCGCCGCGACGTACAACGCCGTCCCATTCTTGGCCAACACCAGGTAAGTAACCAGGCACGTCGACCATGACAATCATTGGAATTCCAAGCGCGTCACACATGCGAACAAAGCGTGCGCTCTTCTCGGCAGATGTTGCATCTAAGCAGCCACCAAGTCGAAGTGGGTTGTTAGCAACTACTCCAACAGTGCGACCTCCAAAACGACCTAAGGTTGTGATGATGTTTGGAGCCCAACGTGGATGAAGTTCTACGCCAGTTCCGGCATCAATTACGGAATCAACAATTGGATGAGCGTCGTAGGCACGATTGTTTTGCTCTGGCAAAAGTGCGCCCATGTCTACATCAGAAATCTTTGAGGTATCAAGCAAACCTTGATTACCAAGCAAGTCAGTGATGTTTCGAGTGTCCGCGATAGCACGTTCTTCAGTATCGCTAACTACGTGGACTACACCACTGCGACGACCATGTGGTTCTGGACCACCTAAGCGCAGCATGTCTACGTCTTCACCGGTTACTGAGCGAACCACGTCGGGACCAGTTACGAAGATTCGGCCTTCTGGACCAAGAATCACGATGTCAGTTAATGCCGGACCGTAAGCGCCACCACCAGCGGCTGGGCCAAGTACAACCGAGACCTGTGGAATCTTGCCAGAGGCCTGAGTCATTACCCGGAAGATGTCACCGAATGGCTTCAGCGCGCCGATACCTTCTTGCAAACGCGCACCACCAGAGTGCCAGATACCAACGATTGGGCACTGTTCTTTCATAGCTATTGCATAAGCGTCAACAATTACTGCACCTTCAGCTGCGCCAAGTGCGCCACCTTGAAATGAAGGATCGTTGGCAAAGGCAACGACGGTTCGGCCATTGATTTTGCCAGTCGCGGAAACTGCACCGATGCCATCAACTTGGCTTGCAACGTATTGCAAAGTGCCCTCATCGAGCAAAGCTGTTAGGCGAGCATTCGCCATTAACTTCTTGTCAACGACAGCGGTCATGAATGGTTCCGGAAAGCTAGAACGATGTCGTGGCCACCAAAGCCAAACGAGTTACTTAACGCAGCAATATCGCCTACAGGAAGTTCACGAGGTGCGTTCATAACAACATCAACGTCAACACCATCTGCCAAGTTAACGAGGTTGCCAACTGGTGGCACGATTCGATTCTTAATGGCCAAGATGGATGCGATTGCAGCCAGTGATCCAGCGCCACCTAACAAGTGACCAGCCACGCCTTTAACTGCAGTGACAGGTGCATGGTCGGTGTCTGAACCAAGAACTTTACGAATTGCTTTCGCTTCAGCGACGTCGCCAGCAGGTGTGCTGGTCGCGTGCGCGTTGACGTGGAAAATGTCCTTGGTCGTAAGGTTTGCGTCCGCAAGTGCGCGGTTCATTGCAAGGATGACGCCACGACCTTCTGGTTCAGGCTGAGCGATGTGGTGTGCATCGGCTGCAATACCTTGACCACCGTAAGTTGCATAAATCTTTGCGCCGCGAGCTTTAGCAAATTCTTCAGATTCTAAAACGATGATTGCTGCGCCTTCCGCCATAACGAAACCATCGCGATCGCGATCGAATGGGCGAGAAGCACCAGCAGGATTTTCATGCAAAGTAGAAAGTGCGCGCATTGCTGCAAACGCTGCAATGGTCAATGGGTGAATGCAGCCTTCGGTGCCACCGCAAACAACAACGTCAGCGCGTCCGGTGCGAATCATTTCGGCGCCGTAGCCGATTGCTTCTGCGCCGGAGGCACATGCTGAAACTGGGGTGTGGACGCCAGCCATAGCGCCAATTTCAAGACCGATAACAGCGGCGGGACCATTAGGCATCAGCATTGGGACGGTCATGGGGGAAACGCGGGAGGCACCACGCTCTTTGAGGATGTCGTATTGCTCCATCAAGGAGATTGCGCCACCTACACCGGAGCCAACTGCAACTCCTAATCGAGCTTGGTCAACTTCTGGTGCACCAGCATCAGCCCAAGCCTCGCGGGCAGCAATCAAGGCAAGCTGCTGGGAACGATCCATGCGGCGAACCTCATGTGGTTCCAAGATGCTTTCTGGATCAACTTTTGCAGTCGCTGCTATTCGAACTGGAAGTTCTGCAAAGCGTGGGTTTTCGAGTAAATGTATTCCAGAACGAGCTGCCAGCAGCGAATCCCATGTTGAGGCAACGTCTCCACCCAGTGGGGTAGTGGCGCCAAGCCCTGTAACGACAACCGTACGGCTCATTGTTGTCGACCTTTC
>CANKTT010000094.1 GCA_947486505.1 Actinomycetota bacterium
ACTCGGTGGCGAAATCCCATTCCTGAGTGGAACTGGTGCGCAATACGCCATTAGCGCAATAGCATTCGCAATCCTTTCATTCTCAACCGAAGAGCAGATCATTCAATGGGTACCACAGTTCTTCTTTGGCCTGATTTGGATTGTTTTGATGTTGTCGATCGCATCCATTGTTTTGCTTTACGGAATGTTACGAACCGGCAGCGCCAGCAAGGTATCAAGCCTGTATTACTTGGTACCACCCACTGCAGCCATTCAGGCCTATTTCTTGTTCGATGAAGTGATCGGACTAGTAGGGCTAGTTGGTATGGCGTTTGCTGGCTTAGGTGTAGTTCTTGTCATGCGCCAGAGCGCTGAAAAAGCCGCTGCCTAATCTAGATCGGCGCTGATTAAGACCCAGCGATTCTCAAGCTCTTCCTTTTCCATAATCAATGGCTGTAAATCATCGTTTAAAGTTGCGACCTTTTCGAAATTGGAAGAGTGGGTTTCCATTTCACCGAGAATTTCCTTGATCGAAACATCTAACTTTGCGATCGAGCGCTCAATTCTTTGCAGATCTTTTTGCAGGTCACGTTTTTGAGTTGCCGTCAACACAGTCTTTGGGGCAGACGATTCTTGCGTAAAGGCGGTCGGCTCATCTGGCTGCGCTTTACGAAGCTTTAAGTACTCTTCTAAGCCACCTGGAAGGTTGCGAAGTGACCCATCACCCATAACACCAACAAAAGTGTCACAGACTCGTTCTAGGAAGTATCTATCGTGGGAGACCACTAACAAGGTGCCAGCAAAGCTATCCAATAGATCTTCAAGGGCTGCCAAAGTTTCAACATCGAAATCGTTAGTTGGCTCATCGAGAATCAAAACGTTAGGGCCACCCATAAGTAGGCGAGTGAGCTGAAGTCTGCGACGCTCGCCACCGGAAAGATCGCCTACTGGAGTCCACTGTGCGTCCGATCCAAAGCCAAGGCGTTCGCCGAGTTGGGATGCGCTGAGTGACTTGCCTTTGCCGATCTCAACGTGGGTAGAAATGTGCTCAATAGCCTCTAGAACTCGCCACTTTGGATTAAGTTCTTCTAGGTGCTGGGACAAGAAGGCAGGCTTAACTGTTGTTCCAGTTACCAGTTTGCCAGCGGCAACCTCTAGTTGACCGGTAAGCACTTTAAGCAGAGTAGTTTTGCCGGCGCCGTTAACACCAGCGATACCAATACGATCACCTGGGCCAACATTCCAATCCAAGCCCTTGAATAGGTCTCGATCGCCAACTCGAATCGTTGCATTATGAAGTTCATAAACGGTTTTACCTAAGCGAGCATTTGCAAATGCCAATAGCTCAACATTGTTTCGTGGTGGAGGTTCATTTTCGATCAGTTCATTTGCTGCGTCAATCCGAAACTTAGGCTTAGCTGTCCGCGCTGGTGCTCCTCGACGCAACCAAGCCAATTCTTTCTTGATCAACATGTTGCGTTTTTGTTCTTCGACGCTGGATTGGCGCATACGTTCGGCCTTGGCTAAAACATAAGCAGAGTAGCCGCCATCATATTCTTCGATCTGACCGTCAATTACTTCCCAAGTGCGATCACTTACTTCATCGAGGAACCAGCGATCATGGGTTACGACTGCGAGAGCTAAGCCACGACGAGTCTTCAAGTGCTCTGCCAGCCAGGTAACGGCTTCGACATCTAAGTGGTTAGTTGGTTCATCGAGAAGCAAAACGTCGAGGTCACTAATCAGCAGTTTTGCAAGTGCTACGCGACGACGCTCACCACCCGATAGTGGTCCCATTTCACGTGCCAAGATTGCTTCGCCGAATCCACCGAATAGGCCGGTTAATACATCGCGAGCTTTAGAGTTGGTTGCCCATTCATGATCGGCTTGGTCGCCCAGGACAATCTCGCGCACAGTTGCTTTGGGATCAGCTTGATCGATCTGGGACAAGGTGCCAAGGTGGGTGCCATTGGCCTTTGATACGCGACCATCATTTGGAGTTTCTTGCCCACCCAAGATCCGCACTAGCGAGGACTTGCCACCACCGTTTCGACCAACGATTCCAATTCGAGCGCCTTCGGCCAGCCCAAGAGAGACATGGTCCAGAACGGCGCCTTTGCCATAGGACAGCGAGACATTCTCGAGGTTAATTAAGTTACGGGGAGCCACGCTAGCGCCTTTCGGGTCGCTCTATTCTCGCAGGTGTTTAAGGTTTCACGAAACCAGATCTATGCCTGAGTGTTAATCTTTCCAGCATGGACTTAACTGCTGCTGCTTATCAAGCCACTGAAGGTGGACCGTTAGATGTAGATCGCGACTTCTATCGCGCGATTGCCAATGACAAGGGCCGAGAACTCGTCGAATCCCTTGTGCTGCCAATTAGAAGTGGAATTGGTTGGAAGATTCCGGCGGGTCATGTTTGCCGAATTACAACCATCGAAGGTCCGCAAGTTGCCGACTTGAACCTCTGGAATGTGAATGATCCGAGGGAACGGTTCTGGGCTTCGCGCACCAAGCAATTGCATGCGGCACACCTAACTACCTTTAATCGCCTTTGGTCAACTCTGCCTTTCCTTCGTCCGATGGCAACGATTACCGCCGATTCACTTGAGGATTATGGAGTCGATGCCGAAGGTGGGCGATTGCACGATCTATTGGGCACTCGATGCGATCCATATGTAAACAGAATGCTTACCGGCAAGGATTTTGATTACCATTGCCATTCGAATTTAGTTCGTGCTGTTCTTCCTTACGGTCTTACGGAATTTGATGTACACGATGTTTTGAATGTGTTCCAGTGCACTGGTTTAAATAGTGATGATCAGTACTTTATGAAAACTTGCCCCGCTGAAAAGGGTGACTACTTTGAATTCTTCGCTGAGTTTGATTTGTTAGCTGCGCTATCTACTTGCCCTGGCGGGGACTTGTCAGTTCCGCTTTGGGGTCCTGATGCACGCGATCCAATTGATGTTTGCCGCCCACTAGGTATTGAAGTGTTTAAGCCTTCCCAAGATCTACTTAAGGGATGGTCTGAGCCAATCCGAGCGGAATACGCCGGTCAACACGGGCTGAAGGCCGAGAAGTGGTCTTAGCCACTATTGATTTAAATGCAGACCTAGCTGAAGAAGCTGGGGATGACGAAGCGCTTTATCCATTTCTTTCGAGTGCCAATGTTTGCTGCGGCAGACATGCTGGCGGACCAGCGGCAATGAACAAGGCTGTTCAGGCGGCAATTAACCACGAAGTTGTCATTGGTGCTCATGTTGGTTACGAAGACCGGGAAAACTTTGGTCGCTTTGATGTCGAAATGGAGTACGGCGCACTGCGCAAACTCACATTTGATCAAATTCATGACCTACTAGACATTGTGAACACACATGGTGCGACCATGAGATACGTGAAACCACACGGTGCGCTGTACCATCGGATCGGAAATGATCCTGAGCAAGCAGCAGCAGTTGTTGATGCAATTGCTGAGATTAATCCAGAATTACACGTGCTTGTTCCCGATACTGAAATCATTAAGACGACTGCAGCAAATGCAGGGCTAACTGTCATTCACGAATTCTTCGCAGATCGTGCATATTTGCCTGAAGGTACATTAGTACCTCGATCCATTCCAGATTCGGTATTGCATGACGCGGATCTAATATCCGAAAGAGTTTTAAGTTGGCTTGAGCAAGGAAACATTGCAGCAAGTGATGGCAGTCAGATATCAGTTGATGCGAGATCGATTTGCCTGCATGGGGATACCCCAGGAGCGGTAGCAAGCGCCGAAGCTATCTATCAGAGGTGCAAATCTGCAGGATACGAAATCAAATCCTGGATGGATAACTAGCCCTTGTGATTGTTAGCGCGTATGGCTGGCACGCCGCCCTGATTGAATGCGATCCTAATGAAGTTTCCGCACTCAATTCAGCGTGCCTGCAAAGCGAACTTTTCACCGAGGTGGTTCCAGCCGAATGCACAGTTTTGGTTTGCTGGGGTGGGGAGCTGTCGATTGACCGAATTGAAAAACTGGTTTTAACCGTTACGCCTGCCGCAGAGAGAAACATAGGTCGATTAGTTGAGATTCCAGTTAGATATGATGGCCAAGACTTAACTGAAGTTGCTCACCTAACAGGCCTTACTGAGTCTGAAGTTATTGAAATTCATAGCGGCACCTCATTCAATGCAGCGTTTGCAGGTTTTGCTCCCGGATTTATGTATTGCACCGGACTGCCTGAAAGCCTGCAGTTGCCAAGAAGATCTACCCCGCGAGTTAAGGTCCCAGCAGGCTCGCTTGCGATGGCTGATACCTACACAGCGATTTATCCGCTGAATTCGCCGGGGGGATGGAATCTAATCGGAACCACTGATGTTCAGATGTTTGATGTCAACGCTGAACAACCGTCACTTCTATTGCCAGGTGACCGTGTGAGATTTGTTCCGGTGTCGAGATGAGCATGATTTCATTTTCTGAAGTTTCAGGATTCGTTACACTTCAAGACCAAGGTCGAATCGGATACGCCAATGTCGCCGTGCCAACAAGTGGAGCATTTGATCAAAGCGCCCACCAATTAGCTAATCGACTCGTTGGAAACTTTCCAAATGCCTGTGCAATCGAGTCGCTACGAGGAACTTTCAAGTTTTCAAACGAGTCTGACTTAGTTATTTCAGTTACAGGTGCTCCTGCCTCAGTTCAGGTGAATGGCAGAGAACGCGAAATTTCCCGAGCGATTTACGTTGCCTCTGATTCGGAAGTTGCAATTAGGTTCGGAAATCAAGGTTTGCGAACTTATGTGGCGATTCGGGGAAGTATTTCGGGTAGTCCAGTCATGGGGTCACTCTCATTTGATGAACTCAGCCAAATCGGAACGCCACCTGTTAAAACGGGAGACCGGTTTACGATTACTAACCAAGTAGCAGGGCCAATTTCCGTAGACTACTTTCCTGGCCCCGCTGTAACTGGCCAAGTGGAAATTGAAATCGAAGCTATGCCAGCGCCGCGTTGGAGTGGATTTAGTAATGGTCAAACCTTATTTGAATCCGAATTTCAAGTTACTCAGTCAATCAACCGAGTGGGCTTGCGACTGACTGGCCCAGAACTTGTTTGGAGTGCCAAAGAAAGATTGGCGAGCGAGGGTGTGATTATGGGTGCAATTCAAATTCCGGTAGATGGCATGCCCCTAATTTTTGGCCCAGATCACCCGACAACTGGGGGATATCCAGTCATTGCGGTGGTGTCTCGAAGTTCACTCGACATTCTTGCGCAAACAACGCCCGGCACGAAGGTTCGGTTTAGGCAAAATCGGTAACGGTTATACAGTTGAAATCATTTAGGCTGCACCAAGAGTGTTGCATGCGATCCAGACATGAATTAAACGCGGGATTTTAAGATTTGCTTAGTCGCTTTGAGGGCGACATAGGCAACTGGTATTGCCGATAATGCACACAACCAGCCGTAACTCAAGACCGCGATGATTACACCTGCTAATGCACCACCGATTGCGGCGCTCAAATTCATTACAAGATCAGATGTGCCTTGAGCTGGTGCGCGATAGTGATCCGATACAGACTCTGAAAGCAGGGTAGAACCCGCAATTAAGGTGCAGGACCATCCAAGGCCAAGCAGGAACAAGCCGATTCCTAACTGAATCTCATTATTGGCCGGAGACAATCCAGAAATAACAGCCGATGCGATAAGAATCAAACTTC
>CANKTT010000095.1 GCA_947486505.1 Actinomycetota bacterium
GGATCTTCGAAATCCAAAACTTCCTTACCTGCATAGATTGGAAGCAACGGACCAAGTGCATTTGGTCGACGACTGAACAAAACATTTAGTGGAGCTGCACCAATGTGTAAGTGCTTGCTGTGTAGCGCAAGGACTAGGAAGCCAAGAATTACGCCGATGTTTAGCCAAAGGCCAATCATCTCGAGCCATTCATTGGCATGCAGTCCAAGTGGCTCTAACCAACCTGCAACTGCTTCTGATGCGAACGCGCCACCAGCCATGAATGGGAAATTGTTTGTGCCTAGTTCTGCGCTGACGTTGTATTGCGCGCCGCGATACAGAAGAAGTGTCCAAACCACATTGAAGATCATGAAAAGTACAAACCAAGCTGCGCCGGTGTGAGATCCATAGAAGCGCGACTCGCGTCCCATCTTGACTGGATTTCTGAACAGGCGAATAACGGCAAACATTCCAATACCGATTAGTACGAAGATTGAAAACAAGTCTTCCGCAAAACCCAAAACAGGGGATCGGCCAATAACTGGAATAGCGAATTCGGAGTCAAATAGTGCACCAAACGCCTCGATGATCGTGAATGACAAGACTATGAAGCCCCAGAAAGCCAAAACGTGAGCAATACCCGGGATAGTCCAAGCAAGTAGTTTTTTCTGCCCAAACACTTCGGTGACTTCAGCTTTAACGCGAACGCGTTTCTGAGCTGTGCGATCTACGGCGGGCTGACCACTGCGAACCAATTGATTCAAAAACCATACGCGCTTAAGTGCCAAAGCAGAAAGCACGACGGTGATAGCTAGTCCAACCACTAGTCGCAATGTCATCGAATCACTCATAGATAATCGCCTTCGAAAACGGCCAGGTTCGGGCCTAATTTGTGAGTAATTGCAGACTATCGCACTCAGGATTCTTATGCGGTACTTGGATTTGAGCGAGCTGATTGGTCTCCTTGACTGAAGTAGATTAGGGATGTGAGGTTATTCGGAGGCGCAAAAAGACTTGGAACCGTTCTGGTCAGTTGTGCGCTGTTTTCTGGCCTGATCATCACCTCACCTGCAAACGCCTCATCTGATCCAAGTTCAAAGCCAATCTCTCACTCATTACTTGACTCAGAGGTGCTAGCGAACCCTGAATCCTTTGGCCGAATTGAACGAGATGCATCGAAGGCAGCCAAATATCACTTAACACGCAATGCTGGCAAATGGGGCATCGATTCAGACCAGTTTCAGCCAACGGTAGCCATTGATGGGCTAGCCGGAATGTCCATTGTGAGATTTAAGCAGTCAGTAAATCGTGTTGAGGTAGCTAACTCACTCCTGGCGATCACAGTAAACGGTGATGGCTCGTTGCTTTCATACACAAAATCAATTTCAGACTATTCTGGCAGATCCAAAGCCGAAATCAGTCAGACTGAAGCGAAAGCGATTCTGAAAGTAAAACTTGCAAAAAGGCTTGGTATCTCGCCATCAAAAATAATTGTCTCTGAAATCAAACTAGTCGTTGTTGATAGTTCATTAGTCAACGATGTTCCTATTGGAAGGTATTTAGCTTGGCAGGCTTTAACTTCAATCATTAACGATGTCACCTCGGTATCGATGACCTATCTATCCCAGAATGGAAAACAGGTTTTATCATCATTGCCATTCGTTCGTGGAATCACCTCTGACCCATTTGTGTGTGATCTTCAGACCGATACTCCCGATTACGTTCGTCCAAAGGGTGTGACTGAAGGCAGGACATCTGAGACGAGACAAAATAGATACGTTGACATCTCTCGCAGCAGCACAGGCCTCCCGCTATGTGGTGTAAATACTTCAGGTCGAATCATCGATCCAGAAAATGTTGCGGTGGTAAACATTACGCGCACTTGGGACTACTTCAGCTCCGTTCTAGGACAAGACATAAGTAGAGAAAAATTTTTGGGTAATGTCTCGGAATCCATAAATGGTGATTTAACCCCTCGAATTAGTGCTTTTATCGATGTCTGCGTAACGGGTCAATCGTGCCCGTATGGAAATGCATTCTGGGTACCGTGGCGATCAAGTGACTGTAGTTCGGGGATCTGCAGCGGAATATTCCTTGGGAAAGGTTTTGATAACAGTGACGATGTCATTGCACATGAACTTGCTCATGGTGTTACGTTCGCGTTGGCTTTTAATTCTCCAGTGGCGGCAAACACAGAAACTGATGCCCTAAGTGAGGCAATGTCAGACATTTTTGGGGAAGCCATGGATCAATTGAGTGTGCGTCCAGATGAAGCGGCAGATTCCGCTTGGACAATTGGCGAAGATTCTCGAGTCGGTGGAATTCGCACGATGAAAATGCCTTCGGTACTTAGAATTGATAAGAATTGGAGGCCAAGGGGTGGCCACTACAACAATGGGCCAGTAAATCGCTTGGCATTTTTGCTCGCTAATGGTGGTGCCGTTGGTAGCGTGAGGATTAATCCACTTGGATCAACCGCCAACACGATTACTGATAACGATTTGTGTGATGCTGCGGGCGAATGCTTGGGGACTGTGAGAATGTCACAACTAGTTTTTGCCACTTTAAGTAATTTGACAGCCACCGCCACTTACTTTGAGTTTGGGAGAGCAATGAATAATGCGTGCTTCTCGTTACTCAAGTCCAAAGCGATTGGGTTTACAACGTCAGCATGTAAATCAACTCAAAGCGCACTAATCGCTCAAGGATTCGCGAGCGCCTCAATAAAACTTGCCCAGTTACCTGCTTCGATAACGAGAAAAAAGCCTCTCAATATTTCAGCATCAATGCAGGCAATCAATGGCAAAACCGTGGCGGGACATAAATTAACTTTGCAAGTTTTAGTTGGGAAAAAATGGAGCACGACCCAGTCAAGATCTACTGATTCATCTGGCAATGCTTCGTTTTCGGTTAAGTTGAATGCTAAGCGAGAATACAGATTTCGAGTCGTTTCATACTCAAATTCTGGACTTTATTCGATCACGTCAAATTCTTCCAAAATCAAGGTGAGCTAGTTTTTTGCATGCACATGTTGCATTGCCCAGGCATACATCGCGATAGCACCTGCGGCTGAGGCATTCATTGATCTAGTAGAACCACTTTGCGTTATGCCAAGAATCTGAGTGCAAGCAGAAATTCCCTCGGGCGAAAGACCCGGACCTTCTTGGCCGAAGTAGAGAACGCAAGATTCCGGCAAATTTGAATTTTCGATGTTTCCACATCCAGGTACGTTATCGATTCCAATGATTGGAACGCTGTTTGTTTCAGACCATTCAACAAACTCGGCAACAGTTGGATGATGCATCAGATGTAGATAGCGATCAGTAACCATTGCACCACGCCGATTCCAACCCTTTTTTCCAACGATGTGAACCGCAGAGACATTAAACGCATTAGCAGTCCTAACAACGGATCCGATGTTTAGGTCGTGTTGCCAATTCTCAATTGCAATGTGAAGCTTTGCGCGTGACTTATCAAGATCAGCAACAATTGCGTCCACTGACCAGTAGCGATATTTATCTACAACGTTTCTTCGATCACCAAGCTCGAGATGCTCTGGATCAAAATGTTCATCCGTAGGCCACGGTAATGGATGTGGTCCGACTCCGACGACAGGATAGAACTCGCCAGGGCCTAACTCGCCACGTTCCGGTGCCTCAGTCATTTAGGAATTTAGGGTGCTAGCGATTGCCGAAGTGTGTTCGGATGTTGAACCACAGCAGGATCCGATTGCTTTGATTCCAAGCGCCATCATTTCGTTGGCAAATACGCCCATTTCAGCAGGTGTACCCGTGTAAACAAAGTCGGCCCCAACTAGTTGTGGCAAACCAGCGTTGGATTGAATGAATACGTGCGCGTCAGCAGGCTTAGCTGCTGCAAGTTCGCCAGCAATTATGCTCATCTCATCGGTACCACGACCACAGTTTGCGCCAATCAAGCGCACACCCATCGCAGCGATTTCAGTGATTGCCTGTGCTGGTTTGACACCCATCATGGTGCGTAGGTTGGTATCAAAACTCATTGTCGCCACGATTGGCATTCCTGGCGCAACTTCTTTTGCAGCAGCAACAGCGGCAGCAACTTCGCCAAGGTCACTCATAGTTTCAATCAAGATTGCATCGCAGCCACCAGCTACGAGCCCTTTAATCTGTTCAGCAAAAAGTGCTTGCCCAGATTCTGGAGTTAAAGTTCCCATTGGATCCATTAATTCACCCGATGGACCGACATCTCCAAAAACAAAAACGTTTTCAAATTTGTCTGCAACTGATCGGGCTACTTCAGATCCTGCTTTATTTAACTCAAATACTCGTTCACCAAGGTCGTGCATCTCAAGGCGACCCTTAGTGCCACCAAAAGTGTTAGTAGTTAGAACGTTTGCACCTGCTGCTGCATAACCTTCGAGAACTGATGCGACTTTTGCTGGATGATCAACGTTCCACAACTCTGGGGCGCCACCGTCGGTTAGTCCAAGATCTTGTAATGCAGTGCCCATGGCACCGTCACCAACAAGTGTGTTACCAGCATCTAGCCATTCATAAACGTTTGTCATGCCTACCCCTTAATCAGAAATTCGAAGTATTAAGAAAGTTTGTCGAGCATTGCTTCAAGTGCTGCTTCGTCCAGTGAATTCTCTAGATCAGCACTAATTCGCTCTGCCACCTCGGCGGGCTCGCCATCAGCTGAAGTCCAATCACTACGGACCCAACCATCTAGATATGCATCAGCATCAGCTGCATCTAGTCTCATAGCTGCTTCATCGATAGCTTCTTGGAAGCGACTAGCGAGTGAAACCTTTACGGTCTCATCGCCACTGCGCGCGACAACCATCGAAGGAAAATCTCGCCAGTAAGTAATTTGATATTCAGCCATTTCCTTATTCTACGACGAAGAGGTCTTGGCATGACCGCTAATGTTGCATACATGAAGCGGGTATTGATCATTCATGGCTGGGGAAGCGAGCGTCCCGAAGGACATTGGCATCGCTTGCTGGCTTCAGCTTTGCGCAACGAGGGCCATGCAGTTGCCTACCCGCAGTTGCCGGATACTGAATTGCCGAGCCTGGCTAAGTGGTTAGCCGTTCTAAAGGTCGAACTCGATCTGCTAAATGAAGTAGGTGAGGGTGAGCTGATCGTGTTCGGACACTCACTCGGCTGTTTAACCTGGCTGCACATCACCCAAAGTGACATTTTGAAAGAACAAGTTTCCAGAGTGATGTTAGTTGCGCCCGCGGATCCAGAGTTATGCGGCGAGGTTCCAGATTTTCAAATGGATGTTTCCGCTCCGGCAGTGAAAGCCGCTGTTCATAAGGCTGCTAAGTCAACTCTGTTGGTTGGTAGCGATTCAGATCCTTGGCTACCAAAGGGAATCGAAGCTACTTACGCAACCCCACTTGATCTGCCGTTTGTTTCAATACTGGGTGCTGGACACTTTGCAATCGAAGAAGGCTGGACACCATGGCAAGGCGTTATCAACTGGGTTACTGACGAGCGATCAGATTTGTCGGTGCGATAAAAGTGCTTGCTGATTTAAAGCGACTTTGGTTAGTGCCTGCATTTCGAACTTTGCTTACAGCGAGAATCATTTCGAATCTTGGGAATGGTTTAGGGCCAATCGCATTGGCTTTTGGAGTGCTAAGTCTGGAAGACGCAACCGCTTCTTCATTA
>CANKTT010000096.1 GCA_947486505.1 Actinomycetota bacterium
GGAACCCCAACGCGAATTGCCTCATCTTCTAGAAGCGAGCGAATTCGATATACCTCTACTAAGTCGTCAACACTCAAGTCGGCAACAAAGTAGCCACGATGTGGGTGATATGTGACTTGGCCTTCGCCCTCTAAAACTTTTAAGGCTTCGCGCAATGGCACCCGACTAACGCCAAGGCTTGCTGCAAGTGAATCCTGAATGACTTGTTGACCAGGCTCAAGTTGGCCTGAGGCAATCAATGCTCGGAGTTCGCGCAACACTGTCTCTTGCGCTGTTATGGACTCACTCACTCTTCATCCAAACTTGGTGGCGCTACGGCATACCGAACTGGCGTTTGCGAAAACGAAATTGGGTTTGCTACCTGCTTGCGTGCTTCGCCCTCTTGATTGATTGTGATGATGGGATTTAATCCCAAAGATTCAGCCAGCGCGAAAGCTTCCGAAATTGAATTGATTGGGCCGCATGGAACTCCGGCAGCCGAAAGCAGTTTCCACCAATGATCTGCACCATTTTGCGCAAACTGCTTTACTAACAATTCATTTAACTCAACTCGATTAGCTACTCGATCTGGGTTTGTTAAAAACTTTGCATCGGTTGCAATGTCTGGAATTCCTAGTTCTTGGCAGAGTTTTGCAAATTGCCCGTCGTTACCTACCGCTACAACAATTGATCGATCTGAAGTTTGATACACCTCGTAAGGGCTAATTGATGGGTGGGCGTTTCCAAGTATTCCAGGAACTACTCCGCCAGAGACATAAGAGCTTGCCTGATTGACCATCGCGGATAACAAAGAGGACAACAGGTTTACTTCAATTGCCTGGCCTTCACCCGTTACATTTCGATGATTAAGTGCAGCAAGCAATCCGATGTTGGCATGCATGCCGGTAATTACATCAACTAACGCGACGCCAACTTTGGTCGGCTCACCTGGGGCCGGACCGGTAACACTCATTAAGCCGCCCATGGCCTGAACGAGTAAGTCATAACCTGGCATTGCAGCGCCAGCACCGGATCCAAAACCAGTTATTGAGCAATAGATAACGTCTGACTTTAAATTCTTGACCGATTCATAATCCAAACCAAATTTTTCGCTGTTACTTGGCGGGAAGTTGTGGATCACAATGTCTGCGCGCTTTATAAGCTCGTGGGCTTCGGCTAATCCCGATGGGTTTGTCATATCTATTGCTACAGATGTCTTGTTGCGATTTACCGATTCAAAATAAGTGGCCCGGCCTGATGCGTCGTACGGCGGACCCCAGTGTCGGGTGTCGTCGCCAACTTCGGGGCGCTCAACTTTAATTACTGTGGCGCCCATGTCGCCCAGCAACATAGTTGCGTATGGACCAGCCAAAACCCTGGTGAAGTCGGCAACAACGATTCCGTCTAATGGGCCCATGTGAAGATTGTATCCAATCTCGCTTGGGAGATTTGATGGCAAGGCAGCCAGTTAAAAGTCTTTTAATTCAACCGTTCTGCCACGCTCGCCAGGTTGGTCCGGTGTCGCTGGCCGACCCTTCGTGCGAACCGTAATTCGAGTGCGGTCACCGCGAAATAGATCGTGCGAGTGTTCAATCTTTCGACCTTTGGTATCCATAGTCGTTCGGGTAACAGCAAGCAGTGGCGCACCAAGTGGGACTTCTAGAATTCTGGCTTCATCCAAAGTTGCATTCACTAAGTCGATCTGCTCTACAGCTTCATCTGGCGTTGTCTCGTAGTGCTTGCTAAGCAGTTCGTAAAGAGAGTTACCCAACGGTCGCTCTAATAATCCTGGAAACATTTCGGCCGGAAACCTTGCATGTTCAAGTGAAATGGGAGTTCCATCGGCCAAGCGAATTCGCACTACATCAAAGATATGTTCGCCATCAGACAGCCCGAGAGCTTGCTGGGTCTTGGCGTCAGCCGGCATAACGGATGCACTAATCAATCGTGTTCCAGCGGTAAATCCTTGCCCTCTCAGAAGTGATGGAACACCAACAATCTGAGAAAGGTCACGGTCGATCTTTTCCGGCGATACAAAAGTTCCGCCACCACGTCCAGGTAAGCGACGAACCACACCAGTTTCTTCGAGTGCGGTAAGAGCTTGCCTTAAAGTTGATCGACTTACTTGATATTCACTCGCTAAGTCGCGCTCTGCGCCAAGTTTTTGCCCAGCGCGCAATTGGCCAGAGCTGATTTGCGCCAAGATTCGTTGCCGAACTTCTTCAGCCGTACGACCTAAGTCTTCGTTTGCGCTCACAACTCAACAGTAACTAGATAGCAGTTACATTGCTTCCAAGGCAGCAAGTGATTCCGGAAGAATTTGGCCACCATCAATTACTAAGGCTTGTCCGGTAACGTAAGCGGCTTCTTTTGTTGCAAAAAACAACGCAGCATTTCCGATGTCATCGACTTCGCCTAAGCGACCTTGCGGAACCGAAGCTTCCATGGCTTTGCGATACTCAGGACCCATATCCGCCAGACCTTCAGTTGCAATGTTTCCTGGCAAAACTGCGTTTACTGTGATTCCCTTCGGCGCTAATTCGATTGCAGCAGTGCGCATAAATCCAAGTTGGGCAGCTTTGCTTGCACCGTAATGTGACCAGCCTGGAAAACCGGTAATCGGTCCAGTAATTGATGAAGTTAGAACAATGCGGCCATGACCCGACTTTTCCAAAGCAGGCAGGCAAGCCTGTACTGAAAGCATGGTGCCCTTAACGTTTGTTCCGAAAACTAAGTCCATGTCAGCCTCAGACATTGTCGCTAACTTGGAATCAGGGAAGATTCCGGCATTTGCACAAAGCACGTCGATGCCACCGTTGCGCTCAATTGCAGTTTTGGCAACCATGTCGCAGTCTGACTTGCTGCTAACTTCAGCGAGGACATAAGTAACAGTGCCTCCACCTAGGGCAGTTAGTTCTGCACAGGCAGACTTTGCGCTTGCTTCATCGCGACCTGTAATCAGAACGTTTGCTCCCGCTTTTGCAAAGACTCTGGCAATACCTTTACCAATGCCCTTTGTTCCACCAGTTACAACAATCGAATATCCATTTACTGAAGTGAACATTTTTTCTCCTAGTTTCCTAACGAGCTATCGAAGGTTCTTCTTATTATGCAAACTTTGACAGATAGTTTTCGGCCAATTCGCAACTTACTTTGGTGAAATTGGATCCCATTTCTTTGCCCGTATCTGTATCTTGATGTGAACCTACCCAGGCAACGAGCAAGAGGCGTCGAAACATTATGAATGTTGGAAGTTCTTCCTCTTCTTCCTTACTTAACTCGGCGACGCTTCGGTAGCCATCCACCCACGATGCAGTCATATCCGGGATCAGTGGATGATCTTCAATGAACGACACAGATGAACCCAAGTCATACATAAACCAACTAAAGCCGCAATCATCGAAATCGATCACAGTCACGTCTTTATCTGCCACGAGTAAATTGGCAAGTCTCATGTCGGCGTGCACTAAGCCAAAGCGATCTTTAGATTTTCCAAATCGTTCTAATCGTGATCCCAATGTTTCGGAAAGCCGACCAAGAATTTCTAATTCGCTTGGTCCCATCGCAAGGCCATCACGCCACGAGCCCCAATGACCATTGGGGCCAAGTGCCGTTTCAAAATCCCAAGTAAATCTGGCGAAGTTAGTTGGTCGATTCCATTGCTTGGCCTGGTCATGCAATCGCGCCGTGATAGCACCAAGGGTTTTGAAGTCATCTACTAATCGATCTTCAGTGGGTTCAATCCCTGGCATGAATTCAAACATGACTGCGTGACGTTCTTCTCCCGAAGCATCCCGAGCGGTAATTACTTGCTCACCTGAACCGGACGGCAAAATTGCTGGAGTTCGAACAAGTTGAACTTCGCGCAATGCCTGCACCCAATCCAGTTCGCTCTGGATTGCTTGCGCGGTGTGATAAAACGGGCGATGAATTCTAAGAATCGTGTCAGTGCCACTTTCGCTATCGGTAACTTTGAAAGTGGCATTTTCCGAAATGTTTAAAAGCGAAACGTCAGACTCTAGTGAATATCCAAACTTTGCAACCGCATCCCTGGCAAACTCATGCAACTTTGCAGGTTCGTTCGAATACCCACTCATTTAACTCTCCTACCGACGTCTTTATCTTGGCTTAGATGCCAATATCTTTTGTCACTTTTGGGGAAGAAAAATGATTAGCCTTGATCGCGTCCAACTACTGCTTCAAGTGCCTGCGTGATTGCATCGCGGGCCTTTGTAACACTTTCCGTTGTTCCGCTCATGTATACCCGACCAGCTGCGCCGATCATTTGTACATCCACCAACGTCACATCAGGTGCAACTTTTTCAGCTTCATTCGCTGCAACCGTCGCAAATAGCGCTGGAGTCATTTCGTATACCAATAGTGATTCACCAGGCATAACCATTGAAGCTTGACGATTTCGGTTCAGAATAATCGCATGCTGATCAGTTATGTTTTCGATGATGTCGCTGTAAAGAATCCGCGGGCGTAACTGATCAGCAGCTGATGCGTTGATGCCATCAAGGATGGCCTGACCGGCTCGTTTCACTAACTCTATGTCGGAAGCATGTACTTCTAAAACACCAAATTGGCGTTCCACGAACAAAATGCCAGGTTCAACTTCAGGTACCGACTTCAGCGCCAAGTCAATTACTCGCTCGATCGCAAGCCCGGGTGCCACCTCAATAATCAGCGAGTGCTGACCACCGTAAGGCGGGTAACCACGGGCTCGCGTCGGCGTGCTCATGTAAGCAGCGAATTGCTGCTGGAGCTCTTCAACAAGCAAGTAGACGCGTAGTTCGGGCCCTGCTACGAGCGGGCCCGTACTCACGCGGACTCGCCTACTTTAAAGAACTTGTTTAGTTCTGCGTGTGGACGTGGAATTACATGCTGTGAAACTAGTTCGCCAACTTGGTTAACTGCTTCAGCGCCTGCATCAGTTGCAGCCTTAACTGCACCGACATCTCCCACGATGACTACAGCTACAAGGCCGTCGCCAACTTCTTCACGCGCAACAATAGTTACATTGGCTGCCTTAACCATGGCATCTGCAGCAGCTACAGCGGCAACATATCCCTTAGTTTCGATCAAGCCCAGTGCGTTGCTTGACATAGATTTCTCCTACTTTTTGATTGCGAACGGTTGTCCGCTTTCGGGTATTGCGTTTTCTTTACCTGATTTCTCAGGTGCTGTACTAGGAAGCGCCGTGCTTCCCAGAACTCTCAGTGTTCTCATCAATCGAACCGATAATGAGAGCGTCAATTGGTGGTGTGGTGCCTGGGAACCACGAGGCTGCTACCGAGCCCGTTGAAACCAAAACACTTTCGCCAATTCCAGAACCTAGAACGTCAAAGGCAACCAAATGTGCGCCACCTTCAACTTCGACTTCGAGAAAAGCCCCATTGGGAATCTCGGTTAGACGACGGGTCGCCCATACATTGCCGATGACTCGCGCTTTTAACATCAGCGCATCACCGATCCCTTCTGATTATCTTGTTGACCTTCTCTAATGATCGTCACACCCAAATCACGCGCCTTATCGCGCGCAAGTGATGTTACGACCACCTTCCGAGCCACGATCAAAGTTGATCCCGACTCGGCAGCTTTTCTGATTGTTGATTCGGTTACCGCACCTTTTTCAA
>CANKTT010000097.1 GCA_947486505.1 Actinomycetota bacterium
GCCAGAGCTGTTCGATTAGCAGGCGGAGAATCCGTTTCACTTTGGCACGCTGATGCCGATTTGCATTCCGTTGATGCGGTTGTATTACCGGGTGGGTTTTCGTATGGCGATTACTTACGCTGCGGAGCAATTGCGAAGTTTGCTCCAGTCATGGAAAAACTTGTTGTTGCCGCGAATGGTGGCCTGCCAGTTCTAGGTATCTGTAATGGCTTTCAGGTTCTGACCGAGTCACATTTGTTGCCTGGCGCACTGACGCGTAATGATCACTTGCATTTCATTTGTAGGGATCAGAAATTACGAATAGAGAATAACTCTTCGGCATGGACTGGAGATTTTGACATTGGTCAAGAGATTTTGATCCCGCTAAAGAATGGTGAAGGCGGCTATGTTGCTGATGAAAAAACCTTGGATGAACTTGAAGGTGAAGGTCGAGTAATCGCTCGCTACTTAGAAGTTAATCCAAACGGATCCCGGCGAGATATTGCAGGCATAACTAATGCACGTGGAAATGTGGTTGGCATCATGCCGCACCCAGAACACGCCGTAGAAAAATTAACGGGCCCAACTACGGATGGACTTGGATTCTTTACATCACTTCTAAGTTCACTGATAAGTAATGGAAAAGTCTCGGCATGAGTGTTGATAAAGTTTTCGACGCGGTTTCGTCTCCAAAAATGTTGCAGCCATTTGCTGAACTTGGGTTAAAGAAGGACGAGTATCAATCAATTCAAGAAATTCTAGGACGTCGTCCAACATCCTCAGAATTAGCGATGTATTCAGTGATGTGGTCGGAACATTGCAGCTACAAATCTTCCAAAGTTCACTTGCGTCAATTTGGCAGCAAAGTTCCAGCCAATGATTCAATGTTGGTCGGAATTGGCGAAAATGCTGGCGTGGTTGACATTGGACAGGGTTGGGCCGTTACATTCAAGGTCGAATCACACAACCATCCTTCATACGTCGAGCCTTACCAAGGCGCGGCTACTGGCATTGGCGGAATTGTTCGAGACATTATTTCTATGGGTGCGCGCCCTGTTGCTGTTATGGATCCATTACGTTTTGGTGATCCAGAACATCCTGATACTCGACGTGTCTTAACCGGAATTGTTTCTGGTATCGGTGGTTACGGAAACTGCCTTGGGCTGCCAAACATTGGTGGCGAAATAGTTTTTGATCCTAGTTATCAGGGCAACCCACTTGTTAATGCACTTTGTGTTGGAACTATGAAGCACGAAGACATCCACTTAGCGAAAGCAACTGGTATCGGTAACGCTGTAATTCTTTACGGAGCTCGAACTGGTGGAGACGGTATCGGCGGCGTTAGCGTCCTGGCTTCAGAAACTTTTGATGCCGAGGGCCCAGCCAAGCGACCAAGCGTTCAAGTTGGCGATCCTTTCATGGAAAAACTACTGATTGAATGCACATTGGAAGTGCTTCACGCAGGTTTAGTCGAAGGTATTCAGGATTTAGGTGGTGCTGGAATTTCATGTGCCACTAGTGAGCTTGCCAGTAATGGTGAAGGTGGCATGCACGTTTGGCTAGATCGCGTACTACTTCGCGATAGCACTTTGTCGCCAGAAGAGATTTTGATGAGTGAATCTCAAGAGCGTATGTGCGCAGTTGTTGAGCCAGCAAAGATCGACGCTTTCATGGCAGTGTGTAAGAAATGGGACGTTGAGGCTGTAGTAATTGGGGAAGTAAACAACTCAGGTCGGTTGACCGTGGAATGGCATGGCGAAGAAATAGTTAATGTGCCACCGCGATCTGTAGCGCACGATGGTCCAGTTTATGAACGACCTTATGCACGTCCTGACTGGATGGACGTTCGCCAGGCTTCAGGTCCGGAGAATCTTCAACGACCAAAAACTGCCACCGAAGTCAAGCAAACTTGGCTATCAATGACTGGCACACCAAACCTTGCCTCCAAATCTTGGGTGACCTCACAATTCGACCGATATGTAATGGGCAATACCGTGCTGGCTCAACCTGAAGACAGCGGCATGATTCGCGTTGATGAAGTAACAGGACTTGGTGTTGCAGTTTCAACAGATTGCAATGCTAGGTTCGTTGCCCTTGATCCGTATAAAGGTGCGCAACTTGCACTTGCAGAGTCGTATCGAAATGTTGCAGTTACTGGTGCAAAGCCTTTGGCGGTAACGAATTGCCTTAATTTTGGATCGCCAGAAGACCCTGCCGTGATGTGGCAGTTTGAACAAGCCGTAACTGGACTTGCGGACGCTTGTCTTGAAATGGGAACCCCGGTAACCGGTGGAAACGTTTCGTTTTACAACCAAACTGGGGAAGTTGCGATTCACCCAACCCCAGTAATTGGAGTTCTCGGTGTGATCGAAAACGTGGCTCGACGCACTCCCATGGCTTGGGGCCATGAAGGGGACGCAGTTTATGTGTTGGGAACAACCCGAGATGAGTTTGCAGGTTCGGAGTGGGCACACGCAATCCATGAACATTTAGGTGGACACCCACCCTTTTTGGATTTGAAAGCGGAAATGACTCTGGCTGAGATTTTGGTTGCCGGCTCTACTCAGCAATTGTTCTCGGCAGCTCATGATATTTCAGAAGGTGGCATTGCCCAAACTCTTGCGGAAATGGCAATGCGGTCTGGGGTAGGAGCTCGGCTAGAAGTTCCTATGGAACTTGACGCCTTTACTTTCCTGTGGAGTGAGTCAGCTACCCGTGCAGTTGTCGTGGTTTCACAAGATCGAATCGATGAGTTTTTGTCGATTTGTGAGTCAAAGTCATTCCCAGCAACCAAAATTGGCGTTGTTGATTCATTGAGTAAGTCAATTGAGATATCAGGGGTATTTGGCGAGACAGTTTCTCTAGAGATCGAAGAACTTCGCGCAATCAGCGAAGAAACCTTGCCTCGATTATTTGGTTAGAGGATTTCGCTAAGGTCACTTCGTTCGCCGCTGGCAATAATCTTTCCGCTAGCAACTGCTTCGGCCCACGATATCTTCTTGGTGAATAACTCGAGCCAAGTTTGTGGACTCATTTCAACAACTGCTGGTGGTGTGCCACGACGATGCGTGGTACCGCCCAGAATCTGAACGGCGAGGTAGGGCGGAACTCGGACTTCGACGGCGCGACCAGGGTTTTGTTCAGCAAACCATTGCAAGGAAGTGCGGACAGCCATAGCCAATGCGTCTTGATCCTGAGGTAAAGTTTGCAGCGATTGGATTGCTTGGTCTGCTTCTGCGCGGGTCACCTTTGTCATACGTCCATCTTCTCGCAGGTGTTGCCAAGTAGACTAAGGGTGTGGCAGGCGATGGTCGACTCAATCACGAGTTGCTCCCAGGGGAAAAAGGTCCGCAGGATGCCTGCGGGGTATTTGGCGTTTGGGCTCCTGACGAAGAAGTAGCAAAGCTAACTTTTTATGGCTTGTATGCGCTGCAGCATCGTGGCCAAGAATCTGCCGGTATCGCAGTCAGTGATGGGCACAACATAACAGTGTTTAAGGACATGGGTTTGGTCTCCCAAGTCTTTACCGAATCCGCTCTTGAATCTTTAGTTGGATACATCGCGATAGGCCACACTCGCTACAGCACTACAGGCTCAAGTTGCTGGGATAACGCTCAACCTACGTTCCGCGCAACAGCAACCGGCCATCTAGCGCTATCGCATAACGGCAACATAACTAATACTCATGAACTTTCTTCGCGGTTGCGTGAGGCGAGGGAATCTGCTGGCGAGTTATATCCAGACTTTGGTAACTTAGCTACCACTGATACCGATATTTTGACTGCGCTGTTGGCAGCTCACCCTGACATGACAATGGAATCAGCTGCGATGTTGGAGCTTCCTAAAGTTAAGGGTGCATTTTCGCTTGTGTTCATGGATGACCAAACTTTGTACGGTGCCCGTGACCCACAAGGAATTCGTCCGCTGGTGTTAGGTCGCTTAGATCGTGGCTGGGTAGTTGCCTCGGAAACCGCAGCCCTTGATATTGTCGGTGCAACTTTTGTGCGCGAAATTGAACCCGGTGAGATTGTTGCGATTGACGAACATGGACTTCGGTCGATGCGGTTTGCTGAAGCTGATCCAAAGGGCTGCTTGTTTGAGTTTGTTTACTTAGCTAGGCCTGATACTTCGATTAACGGGAACGCGGTGCACGGAGTACGCGTTGAAGTTGGCCGCCGGCTAGCGAAAGAATTCCCAGTTGATGCAGATGTAGTTATCCCTGTGCCAGAGTCAGGCACACCGGCTGCGGTTGGTTACGCGCAGGCAAGTGGAATTCCATTTGCCCAAGGCTTTGTTAAGAATGCTTACGTTGGCAGAACTTTTATTCAGCCAAGCCAGACGATTCGCCAACTTGGAATTCGCTTGAAACTTAACCCATTGCGCGAAGTCATTGAAGGCAAGCGGTTAGTAGTAGTGGATGATTCGATAGTTCGTGGCAATACGCAGCGTGCAATTGTGAAAATGTTGCGTGAATCGGGTGCCACCGAAGTACACGTTAGGATTTCATCCCCACCCGTTCAGTGGCCATGTTTTTATGGAATTGATTTTGCAACTCGTGCCGAACTAATTGCCAACGGTTTAACTATCGATGAAATCCGACAATCAATCGGTGCTGACTCACTTTCATTTATTTCTCTCGATGCGCTCGTTGAATCCACAAATGTGGCAAAAGATCGATTGTGCCGGGCTTGTTTTGATGGTGTTTATCCTGTTGAACTTCCTGATGAGGCAAAACTTGGTAAGCATGTTCTTGAGGGTTTCGGAATCGCTCATGATGAAATGACCGCAATAGATGAAGTGGTTCGTCGACCTTGAGCGAAGCCAACAATAAGTCTTCATATGCGGCTGCGGGGGTTGATACCGAAGCTGGTGAACGCGCGGTTGATTTGATGCGCAGCGCAATTGCAAAATCTACTCGAAGTGAAGTTGTTGGAGACTTCGGTGGATTCGCTGGATTGTTTGACATCAGCGCGTTTAAGACCATGACTAAGCCACTGCTTGCCACATCAACTGATGGTGTTGGCACCAAAATCGATGTGGCCCGGCGAATGGATATTCATGACACGGTTGGTATTGATTTAGTCGCGATGGTCGTTGATGACTTAGTGGTTTGTGGTGCGCAGCCGTTGTTCATGACGGACTACATTGCAGTTGGCAAAGTTCACCCCGAGCGCGTGGCTGCAATTGTTACTGGAATTGCAAATGGTTGCGTGCAGGCAGGTTGTGCCCTCGTTGGTGGCGAGACCGCAGAGCATCCTGGATTACTTGGTCCCGATGACTACGACATTGCTGGCGCGGGAACCGGCGTAGTTGATGCAACCGAACTTCTTGGTCCAGATCGAGTTGTTGCTGGTGATGTTGCAATTGCAATTGGTTCAAGTGGTCTACATTCAAATGGTTATTCGTTAGCTCGGCATGTGGCATTTAATGTTGCGGGCCTGGACGTTCATGACAATGTGGCTGAGTTTGGCCGATCTCTTGGTGAAGAGCTTTTGGAACCAACTCGGATTTATGCCAAAGACATTTTGAATTTGATTAAGGCCGTGCCAGTTCATTCGATTTCTCACATCACTGGCGGAGGTATTGCGGCAAATGTAGC
>CANKTT010000098.1 GCA_947486505.1 Actinomycetota bacterium
ATTGCTGACGAACTTGGTTTGAACTTAGTTGTGATTCCCAATGAACTGATGGAACACCAAGTTGGAAGCTCGTTTAGCGATGAACTAGTAACACCAGAAATATTGCAACCTTACTTAACTGATGATGTTGCACTGGTAACGCTTTCCGTTGTTGCTTATCGTTCCGGCGCGCTGCACAACATTAAGGAACTTACTGATCTGGTTCGTGCCTGCGGCGCACTTATGGTTTGGGACGCTAGCCACGCTGTTGGCGCTGTAGATATGCAGTTCGATCGTGATTGCGTAGATCTAGCCGTGGGTTGTACATATAAATATGGAAATTCTGGACCAGGATCACCTGCTTGGTTGTATGTGAGCAAGCGAATTCAGACTGAGTTGCTGATGCCAATTCAAGGCTGGTTTGCGCAACGCAACCAATTCCTCATGGGATCAAAGTTTGAACAGACCGAAGGCATGCGTGGCTTCCAAATTGCAAGTCCTTCAATCATTGGTCTGCTTTGCATCGATGAAGGCTTTGGAATGATAGAGGAAGCATCTATTTCAGCGATTAATGCCAAGGCCTCAAAAGGCACTGACATGATGATCGAACTCTTTGATCAGTGGCTCGTTCCTCTTGGCTATGAGCTGATTACCCCGCGTGATTCCAAATTGCGGGGCGGACACATCACTATCTACCATCCAGATGCCGCCCAGATTGCGCGCGGACTACGTGATGACATGAAGGTAATTCCGGATTACCGAGCCCCAAACAGCATTCGTGTTGCTATTTCACCACTCGCAACTTCTTATGTTGAAGTTTTCGATGGCTTTGAACGGATTCGTGATTACACAGAATCTGGAAAATACCAGGATTTAGATCTGAGTAACGTGAAGGTTACTTAGTCACGAGGTCTACGCTGTGATTATGAGCAATCAAATTGAAACTGTCATTACTGTTCAGCTAGAAAATCGGGATCGCAAGTCAGTGCTTCTGCGCATTTTCCTGGTAGTTCCAATTGCAATTTTCGTATCTGCATTTACCGCTTGGTCAGGATCAAGTGAAGCCTCAACATTCTTGTCTGGGCTGCTGTTCTTGCCGGTAGTACTTGCTCTGGTATTTCGCGGTATCTACCCTTCATACATCTTGGATTTCAATAAATCTTTACTTTCACTTTCAACGCGAGTTAGTGCCTACATCTTTTTGCTAAATGACAAATATCCTTCAATTGAGGAAAGTGAAGACGTAACAATTACGTTCCCAGATGTTGAAGGTGGCGCAAAACTAAACAGATACCTGCCATTAGTGAAATGGTTGCTAGCTATTCCGCTCTACCTAGTTGGTGTTGTTTATGTCTTCTATGGTTTGGCAGTCTTGATCTTCACTTGGTTTACCATTTTGTTTACTGGAAAGATGCCGGCATTTAGTGCCGAAGTACTTCTTGGGGTAACTCAGTATTGGAATCGCATTTACGGTTACGCATTTTTACTCGTAACGGATGAGTACCCAAGTTTTTCGCTCTAACATTAGTAACTAGGATCGGTCGCTAGCGTTCTAAGCGCCTTGGCAATTGTTTCAATCTTTGCTTGCATCGTTGTTAAACCAAGTTCGAATGTCACTGCTGTGGTCTCTGGGAATGTGGAGTTGGCCCAGATCGTAAACGTTCCAGTGTAAGTATTCGTTGGCGATCCTGATTTTTCCCCAGCAATACATTCGGACTTAAATGCCGTTAACTGCGAGAGACGATCACTTATCTCTGTTGTTCGCTCTGGTGGACAATCGATTTGGGCATAAGGCTGATGAAAAACCACAATTCGAGTTGGCTTTATCTTTTCGACAGCATTCATTAGTGCCAAGGTTTCAGGTTCACTTGCCGGACTTGGTCCACTGTAGGTTCGGGCGGAAGGATCTGACGCTGCCCACCTAATTGGAAAATTGCGATTGATGTCGACTTTATTTGCATTTCTTCGCGTTTCAAGTTCCGCACCATCAGGATTGCCGTCACGAATTAGCCAAATGTTGGTGTTTGCCGGAGCGCCGCTGGCTGCCAACTCGTCAATTACTCGCTTGCCGTCAGGTTCATCCCCGTGAATTGTTCCAATGACCAGCAAAGTGTTGGCTGCTAAAGGGTTCGATCCATTTAAGTTGCAAGCTTCAATCGATGTTCCCTCGACCGAAGTTCCAACCGAGAGCATCTCTTGACACCCACCCGCAATAATTGCTGGTTGTGAATCTGGTGGTGTGTCTGCTGACATACCTGATGTCGAATCTTGCCAAATCCTTAACGCAGCCAAGACTGCCAACAAGGCAATAATGAGCAGCAAACTTTCAATCAGAATCATCCAAGTTTTGTAACGCACACAATGAATCTACTTGTTTATTGATTTTCCGATATAGACGCTTCCAAACTTAACGAACCATACCTGTGCTCTTTGAGTACCAAACAGTTGGCGTTGTACCTGCCGATTGACCAGTAACAGAAACAACTATGTGCAAGCCCTTGAATCGCTTGTTGAGGGCGAGTTTGGACGATGTTGCGTTTGCAATAACTGAACAGGTTTCTGGAACGGTTGATCCGAAGTATGAAACCTTGTCCGTGCAGGAATACCACTGGTAACTCAGGACCGGCTTAGGGAATCCAGACCAAGGACCTGAAGAAACGCTAAGGGAGTTTTTGCCATTTGAAGTTGAGATAGTAAAGCCTGAGATAACCGGCTTGGACGCCGTATCAGCCTTTGTTGGGTTTTGCGACCACGTTGGGTGGAGCATCATGCCAGCTTGGCGCATTTCTACAGTTGCTCCTGGGGCGTAGCTAGTTCCTCTGCCGTTTGCCAAAGTGTTCCAACCCAAGAAGGTGTACCCATTTTTGCCTAGTCCACCGGTATTTTCAGGTGCAACAAAACTCTGACCGGCAGGGCGCATAATTTGAGAAGGAACTGTTCCAACTTTGCTGCCGTTACCAAAGAATTTCGCCACTACTGCGTTTTCCACCGAGAAACCATTCCACTTGCCATCAACGAGTTTAAAGTGCGCTGACTTTAATTTGTAGACGGTTGCGTTCGCACTAACTCCGGCAAAGGCGTTAGCAGCAACTGTCGTTGGCGCCTTACCTAGGAAGTAGATGCTTGTAAGTGAGCTTGCGTTCTGGAATGCGTTTGCCGCGATAGCAGTTACGTTGGCTGGGATTGAAACTTCACCGCTGCAACCAACGCTTTGAACTACGACTCCGTTGTTAATCAAGATTGTGCCAGTAGCTTGGGAACCTTGCATGCAGTTGACATAGCCACTAGTTGAACTTGATCCATAAGGGCGCAAAACTTCTAGATCGTTCCAGGTAGGTTCTTCGCCAAATCCTGTGGCAGTGGTGCTGATGTAGGCCCTTGCTCCATTAGCTATGGAATTGAAGGCCCAGAAGCCAACAGAATCTGGAGCGTTACCCAAGAAGTAAATGTCCTTAAGTGCTGTTGCATCTCGAAACGCAGTTCCCCCGATGCTTGTGACACCCGCTGGGATGGTGATGGAAGTTAGTGCGGTCGCGCCCTTGAAAGCGTTGCCCCCGATGCTTGTAACACTAGACGGGATGGTGATGGAAGTTAGGGCTGCACCGTAGAACGCGTGGTCCCCGATGCTGGTGACACCTGCTGGGATCACTACCGCTCCGACACAGTCACTACCAGCTGTAACAACACCGTCCGTGATTGTGTAAGTCGCACTGTTGTCCCCTGCCGCTGGAACCAATCCAGTTGAACACTTGAATTCGGTATCAAATCTCCAGATGGCATACAACGTAATGTCAGTGGTTGCAGTTGGTGTGTAAGGGAAGGAAACTACGTCGCCGTTTGCAGTAGTTGACCAGCCGGTGAGTGTGTAACCAGGACGAGTTGATACTGGGGCAGTTTCGATTGTGCCCCCGGTAGTAAACGATCCTGGGGTAACAGTGCTACCACTAGCCGCGTTGTAAGTAACTACATGAGAGTCATCTTCAACGATTAGTTCGTTCCAAGTTTGACCTTCGTTACCGAATCCTTGGGCTCCAACTTTGATGTGGGCCTTTGCGCCACCTGCAACACCGATGAAGGCATGCATGCCAACATCAGTTGGTGCATTTCCTTGGAAGTTAAAATCCCTGAGTCCGATCGCGCCATAGAACGCGGCTCTACCAATACTTGTGACACCTGCTGGGATAGTGACTGACGTTAGTCCAGTGCCATAGAACGCACCAGACCCAATGCTTGTAACACCTGCTGGGATAGTGACTGACGTTAGTGTGGTTGCACCCGCGAACGCATAAACTCCGAAGCCAGTGACGCTAGCCGGGATTGAATAGGACGACCCGCTCTTACCCAATGGGTACTGGAGCAATGTAGTTGCATTCTTATTGAAGAGAACGCCATCAATTGAGGTAAAGCTCTGGTTCTCCGTATCCACCGTGATGGATTTGAGTGCGGTTGCAAAATTAAACGCAAAGTCCCCGATGCTATTTACGCTTGCTGGGATGGTCAAAGAAGTTAATGCGGTTGCACTGGAAAACGCATTTCCCCCAATGCTTGTCACACTAGACGGGATGCTGATGGAAGTTAGTGACGAAGCGTAGTAGAAGGCATAATTACCGATACTTGTTACTCCATCTGCAATTACAACCGCACCAACGCAGTCACTACCATTTGTCAAAACACCATTAGTTACTGTGTAGGTCGCGCTGTTATCTCCAACTGCTGGAGCCAGACCAGTTGAACACTTGAATTCCGTGTCAAATCTCCAGATTGCATGCAACGTGATGTCAGTTGTAACGCCTGGCGCGTAAGGGAAAGTAACTATCTCTTCAGCTTTACCCGCAGTGGTTGACCAGCCAAGAAGTGTGTAGCCAGCGCGAGTTGAGATTGGCGCAGTTTCGATTGCGCCACCTGTGGTGAATGAACCTGAGGTAACAGCGGTGCCGTTTGCTGAATTGTATGTGACTGTGTTTTCACGATCAATGACTAAGCCATTCCAGGTCTGTCCTTCGCTTGCAAAACCTGTGGCAGTTGCGCTGATGTGGGCCTTGGCACCGCTGGAGATGTTACCGAAGGCATGGTCACCAACAAAATTCGGAGCATTCCCTGGGAAGTAAACGTCTTTCAGGGAGCTTGCGCCATAGAACGCGTAGTACCCGATGCTTGTGACACTATCTGGGATGGTGATGGAAGTTAGCCAGGTTGCGTATTGGAACGCATTGTTCCCGATGCTTGTGACACCTGCTGGGATAGTGATGGAAGTTAGCCCGGTTGCGTAAGCGAACGCGTAGTTCCCGATGCTTGTTAGCTCGCTGCCTTGAGCAAAGGTGATGGAAGTTAGCCCGGTTGCTTCAGCGAACGCGGCGTACCCGATGCTAGTGACACTTGACGGGATGGTGATGGAAGTTAGCCCGGTTGCGCCATAGAACGCGCCTTCCCCGATGCTTGTGACACCTTCTGGGATGGTGATGGAAGTTAGCCCGGTTG
>CANKTT010000099.1 GCA_947486505.1 Actinomycetota bacterium
ACTTCCCAATTCTCGGCGAGCTTCCATCTAAAAGCATTGACACTGGCATGGGCCTTGAGCGTATGGCTGCCTTGCTTCAAGGCGTAGACAATATCTATGAGATAGATACAACTCGAATCATCCTGGATCGAGCCAGCGAACTCAGTGGTCGTAAGTATGGTGCAGATCCAAAGTCTGACATCGCGTTACGTGTAGTTGCTGATCACGCGCGAACTTGTGCGTTTTTGATTGCAGATGGTGTACTGCCTGGAAACGAAGGTCGTGGCTACGTATTGCGACGCATCTTGCGTCGAGTGGTTCGCAATATGCGATTACTTGGAACTCACGAACCGTCAATGAAGGAACTTATTTCTGCCAGCATTACCGCGATGGCACCTCAGTATCCAGAGTTGTTAAGCGAGCAAGGTCGCATCATGTCTATTGCTGCAGCGGAAGAAGAGACTTTTCTTAGCACGCTAGAACGTGGCACTTCAATGTTCGACTTAGCGGCTGCTGAATTGAAGTCCGCTAAAACAAAAGTTCTAGCTGGCGATTCAGCGTTTGCACTTCACGACACATTCGGATTTCCGATTGACTTAACGCTTGAAATGGCCGCCGAACAGGGTCTCAGTGTCGACGAAGAAGGCTTCCGTCGATTGATGCAGGAACAGCGTTCGCGTGCCAAAGCTGATTCAGTTGCTCGCAAGAGTGGGGTAGCAGCAGTTACGGTTTATCGCGACATCATGGGCAAGTCCGGAGTTACCAAATTCACCGGCTATTCCGAAACACAGACCGAAAGCGTTGTTACCGGTCTGGTAGTAGATGGTGTTGACGTATCTAGTGCATCGCAAGGCGACGAAGTAGAAGTACTTACGGATCGCACTTCGTTCTATGCCGAAGGTGGCGGCCAGTTAGCAGATCATGGCTTGATCACACTGGGTGACGGTTCAGTAGTCGAAATCACCGACGTGCAAACTCCGGTACCTGGGCTTTACGTGCATCGAGGTCGCGTTGTCTCTGGCAACTTCACGGTTGGAGCAAGCGCAGTTACGCAAGTTGATGTCCAACGACGCCTAGCGATTTCCCGCGCCCATACTGCAACCCACATGGTTCATAAGGCCTTCCGTGAAGCCTTGGGCGAAACTGCAACTCAGATGGGTTCTGAAAACTCACCTGGTCGTTTCCGATTTGATTTTCCAAGTGCTGGAGCAGTCCCGCAGTCAGTTCTCTCTGATGTTGAAGCTCGAGTAAACGAAGTGCTGCTTGATAACTTGTTAGTGACAGCAGAGTTGATGACGCAGGAGCAAGCACGCGCAACAGGCGCTATGGCACTCTTTGGTGAAAAGTACGGCGATCAAGTTCGCGTAGTAAGTGTTGGAGACTGGGCACGAGAACTTTGCGGTGGTACGCACACAGAACGTTCGGGTCAGCTTGGTGTGATTACATTCTTGTCTGAGAGTTCAATCGGAGCCGGTGTGCGTCGCGTGGAAGCACTAGTTGGAGCAGACGCTTATCGTTACCTAGCTAGAGAACATCACCTAGTCAGCCAGCTCTCTGAAATGACTAAGGTTCGCGCGGAAGAATTACCTGATCGTATTTCTAAAATGATGGACCGCCTCAAGGCTGCGGAGAAAGACATTGCCAAGGCGCGTACCGCTGCCCTAACAAGCAACATCGAGTCGCTCGTTGGTGATCCGTTTCTAGTTGGAGAAGTTTCGCTGTATCGCTTCACCGCACCAACTGGCACCACAGCTGGGGACCTTCGCGACTTGGTTACGAATGCTAAGGGCAGTATCAAAAACTCGAATTTTGTTTTAGTTGGCGCGACCGTTGAAGATGACAAAGTAGCTGTAGTAGTATCAACAGACTCTGCTGCGCGGGATAGCGGAGCATCAGCATCTGATGTCCTCAAGGCAATGCTGCCAGCGCTAGATGGCAAGGGTGGCGGTAGTCCTGAAATGGCACAAGGTGGCGGAACCGGGATGGCGAATCTAGACGCGGCGTTCACCGCAGCTGCTAGCGGCCTTAGCGGCTAATTCATGATCACAGGCGTTCGAATAGCCCTTGATGTTGGCTCAGTGCGAATAGGCGTTGCGAAATGCGATCGAGACGGATTGCTAGCAACGCCCGTTGCAACAATTGCCTCTGGTCCCGATGCCCTGTTCGAGATTGTGAATTTAGTGCAAGAGCACTCGGCCGTATGTGTTTATGTTGGAAAGCCAATTAGTCTGGCCGGCAAGGACACTGCAAGCACGGCTTCAGCTATCAATTTCGCCACAGAACTCGCAAAGCTCTTGAATAAGTTTGATTTACCAGTGCGCCTGATCGACGAGAGGTTAAGCACAGTCAGTGCTCAGCGTGGAATGCATGAGGCAGGTCGTAACGTTAAGCAAAGTCGTGATGCAATAGATCAAGCGGCTGCAGTGGTGATCTTGGAGCATGCTTTAGATTCGGAAAGACATGCTGGGGACTTTGTAGGAGAGGAAGTGAGTTAAGCATTGAGCAATCTAGATCTATTTAATAACTCTTCAACTCCAGCCCCGCTTACGCCAGATCATCGATCCAAAAAGAAGTCAGTTGGCAAGACCGTTGTCGTCTTGGTTGTGCTCGTAGCATTAGTTGGATTGCTCGGACCTCGTTTGATCGCATTAGTGTCAGGTGCGCCAGATTTTCCCGGCCCAGGCTCGGATCCGGTCCAAGTGCAGATTGAGCCAGGTGAGACATTGGCTCAGATCGGCAATAGTTTGAAATCTCTTGGAGTAGTTGCTTCAGTAGACGGGTTCATTGCTGCAGCAAACGAGAACTCAAGTAGTGCATCTATCGCTCCAGGCGCATACAACTTACTTCTTGAGATGAAAAGCTCTGATGCGATTCTGGCGCTTCTTGATCCAGCAAATCGTGTAGTTACAAAAGTTGTTATCCCAGAAGGTAAGCGAGTTTCTTGGACGCTAGATGCGCTTGCAACTCAAACCGGTCTGCCCTTGGCAGACTTTGACGCAGCGGTCGCCAAGGCTTCGAGTTTGGGGTTGCCTGGCTATGCAAATGGAAATCCAGAAGGATTCTTGTTTCCGGCTACCTACGAGTTTGCTCCTGGAACTACTGCCGATCAAATGATTAGCGAGATGCTTGAGCGCTTTAATGCGGAAGCCAAGTCGATTGATTTAGAGGCTAGAGCTGCACAGATGGGACGAACTGCATACGATATTGTGACGGTTGCATCACTGCTGGAAGTAGAAGGTCACCCAAGAGACTTTGCAAAGGTGGCACGAGTCGTTTACAACCGCTTAGCAGAACCAATGCCCTTACAGTTCGATTCGAGCGTGAACTACGGACTTGGGAAAACCGATGTAATCCTCACCACAGAACTCTTGAATCAGGACACCCCATACAACGTTTACTTACGCCCGGGGTTACCGCCAACACCAATTGATAGTCCAGGCACGCAAGCTATCGAAGCTGCGCTAAACCCAGAGGCTGGCGATTGGCTGTTCTTCATAACGGTTGATTTGAATACCCAAGAGACTAAGTTCACCCGATCCTACGAAGAGTTCTTGGTTTGGAAAGATGATTTCCTGGCCTTCTGTGAGGCAAACGAAGGCGTGTGTTACTAGTGAAAGCTGCAGTATTGGGCAGTCCCGTTTCACATTCACTGTCACCGATTCTTCATAATGCGGCTTATGCAGCATTAGGAATGAATAATTCTTACGAGGCGATCGAGACAAGTCAGTCTGAGCTTGGAAGTTTTCTTGCTGGGGTAGATGGGGATTGGTTAGGTGTCTCTCTGACTATGCCGCTGAAGGAAGTTGCGTTCGATTTCGCTGACACCTGCGATGACTTGTCGAAAGTCACTGGGGCAATAAACACTTTGGTTTTCCATGATGGGATTAAGGGTTTTAACACCGACGTGCTCGGAATTGTTGACGCGCTAACTGAAGCGGACTTAGATCAAGTTAGCAACGCGGTAATTTTTGGGTCTGGAGCTACTGCCAGATCATCGCTGGTTGCACTGCAGAGCATGGGCGCACACAGAGTCCATTGTGTGGCGAGAAATGAAGTCGACATAGAGCGTTTGGCTGCGATCGCAAGCGATTACGGAGTCGAGTTTGAAGCCACTGATGTAAACGGTTGCAACTGGATGACTGCGCAAGTGGTTATCAACACCACGCCAGTTGGGGTACTGGACAACCATGCACGAGAAGTTATCTCGCCGAAAGGCCTGCTACTCGACGTGGTCTACAACCCCTGGCCAACACAACTGGCCGCATCCTGGGCTGTTAACGGTGGAGTGATCGTTTCTGGTTTGAGTATGTTGCTTCACCAAGCCGGACATCAAGTCACGCTAATGACGGGTGAGCAGGCACCCGTTGCGCAAATGCGTGAGGCCTTGAATGTAGAACTGTTGGCAAGAGGATTGAGCGCGATATAACCCTTCAATTCGGTGTTATTGCCCAAAAGGTGAAAGACTAGAGCCATGTTGCGCTGGTTAACCGCTGGAGAATCACACGGTCCTGCGCTTTCGGCAATCATTGAGGGTTTGCCGGCTGGTATTAATGTGCAAACCTCCGATATAGATGCAGCACTGGCAAGACGCCGTCTTGGTTTCGGGCGCGGCGCTCGGATGAAGTTTGAGCAAGATGCCGTGACAATCACTGGTGGAGTTCGACATGGACTCACTCAAGGTGGTCCGGTTGCAATCACAATCGCAAATTCGGAATGGCCAAAATGGCAGGACGTCATGTCTGCCAATCCCGTTTCAGCGCAAGATCTTGAGAGTATTGCGCGCAATGCTCCGCTAACTCGACCTCGACCAGGGCACGCGGACCTGGCAGGTATGCAGAAGTATTCACATACGGATGCTCGTCCGATTTTAGAAAGAGCTAGTGCGAGAGAAACTGCAGCACGCGTTGCTTTGGGTGAAGTGGCTAAGAAATTCCTGTTCCAAGCCGCAGGCATCACAGTCATGAGCCACGTAGTGAGTGTTGGCACAGTTTCGACTGACTCCGATGAGATACCAAGTTTCTCAGACTTAGAGATAATCGATCAAGATCCAGTCAGATGTTTTTCATCTTCTGCCAGTACCGCAATGCAAGAGGAAATCTCAGCTGCACAGTCCGATGGCGACACCCTAGGTGGCGTAGTAGAGGTAGTAGCGCACGGTGTTCCAGTTGGCCTTGGATCTCATGTGCATTGGGACCGCAGACTTGATGGCAAATTAGCCGCAGCACTGATGGGGATTCAAGCCATCAAAGGTGTTGAAGTAGGAGATGGCTTCGAGACTGCACGACGTCGCGGTTCAATGGCGCATGATGAGATTTATCGAGAAGCAGGAGAAATACATCGCGAAACTTCCCGCAGTGGCGGTACCGAAGGCGGAATGAGTACTGGTGAACCGCTTCGGGTGCGGGCGGCTATGAAGCCGATTTCCACCGTACCGCGCGCTTTGGCAACTATCGAT
>CANKTT010000100.1 GCA_947486505.1 Actinomycetota bacterium
ACACGAGTTTCCCAGCCTGCAATCGAGGACCTAAGTGCCGGGACAAGTCGATCTTTATGCCAGCCGGTTTTAGCGCTGAAATTGATACGAGGCGCCCAAGCAACTTGAACTAAATCTCGTTCAATCTCGCGCTCCAGGTAATAACGTCGTTCTTCGTCAACTAAATCCCATTTGTTGAACGCGATCACTAATGCTCTACCTGATTCAACGACCATAGAAATGATGCGCAAGTCCTGTTCAGTTAATGGAGCACTCGCGTCTAGCAACACAACTGCAACGTCTGCTTTATCAAGGGCTGATTTTGTTCGCAGTGTTGCAAAGTATTCGTGACCAGATGCGTTCTTAGATTTACGACGAATACCTGCGGTATCTACCAGGATCCACTCTTCGTCATCCATAACAACTAGTTCATCAACAGGATCGACGGTTGTTCCCGCGACACTATCCACGACAGCACGTTTTTCGCCTGTTAAAGCATTGAGCAAACTGGATTTTCCAACGTTTGGTTTACCTAAAAGTGCTACGCGGTGTGGTCCTCTTGGTCGCGCTTGACCAGAACCATCTTCCGGAAACGCAGCCAGGACAACATCAAGTAAGTCACCGCTACCACGACCATGTAAAGCCGAAACTGTGTACGGCTCCCCAAGCCCAAGTGACCAAAGTCTGGTTGCTTCGAGTTCGGCACGTTCATCGTCAACTTTGTTGGCAACCAAGATAACCGGAACCTTTGCCTGACGAAGCACCCTTACGATTTGTTCATCGGCATCGGTAGCGCCCACAGTTGCATCAACTACAAAGACCACAACGTCGCTGGAATTGATAGCGGCTTCGGCTTGTGCTGAAACTTGAGCGCTCATCCCAACTGCGTCTTGCTCCCAGCCACCGGTATCAACCACGATAAACGGAACGCCATTCCATTCAGATTCATATCTGACGCGGTCTCGGGTAACTCCTGGTGTGTCTTCGACCACTGCTTCACGACGGCCGATAATGCGATTAACAAGTGTCGATTTTCCGACGTTTGGTCGGCCCACAACTGCAACGATCGGCAAGTTGGATAAATCGTCTGGCTCATCAAATTCTTCATCCGAAGGAATCCCAAGTTGGTCGAGTAGTGCGACGTACTCAGATTCCGTTAAGTCTTCCCAACGTTCAGGGATTTCGACTGAGTCATCGAGCTCAATCGCATCTCCAGCGACATCGTAGATGATGGTTTCCGCATTCGGATCTAATTCGTTATCCACGAGCTGCCCTCGCAATGTCTACTACTTGAGCGATAACTTCACTTAGTTCAAGATGTGTTGTATCGATAATGCGGGCACCTGGGGCTACCTCAAGTGGCGATACAACCCTCGTGGAATCCGCTAAGTCTCGCTTTTCCAAATCAGCCTTAGTTATTTTGACTTCAGATCCAGTTTCCTTGGCTCGACGGTTTGCCCGGGCTTCAGGATCGGCGGTAATGAAAAGTTTGACTGGCGCATCTGGCAGAACTACTGAGCAGATATCTCTGCCTTCGACAACAATTCCTGACTTGGAATTGGCGGCAATTTCGCGCTGGAGGTTAACCATTAACTCGCGGACTTCAGGAACCGCGCTTACTGCACTCACTCCCTGGGTAACAACAGGTCCTCTAATTTCAACTGAAATATCTTTACCTGAAACTCGAATACCTGGCTCACTTGGATCAATACTTGGTTGAATTACCTCAGCTTTTGCAGCTTTAGCCACAATTTGCGGATCGGTTACGTCAACGCCTGCATCCTGCAAAAACCAAGTCATGGCCCGATACATGCTTCCGGTGTCTAGGTAATCCAGGCCCAACTCGGTGGCAACTGCCCGCGAAACACTGGATTTTCCGGATCCGCTCGGGCCATCTATGGCGATTACGAGCGAATTAGGCATATAGAACAGTCTACCTAGTCAGTGAGTTAAGTAATAACTACAAAATTCACTGAGTTAAGAGATAACTACGAAACTTTCGCCTACTAGCACTGACTTAAGTAAGCCAATAGCCTCCACGGCAACGGTTAGTTCAACTAGGCCCGTTGGCTGGCCAAGTGAATGGTCGATTCGAACGTCTTCAAGGTTTACATTTGCCTGCGCAGCAACGGTGAAGAGTCGCGCTAGTTCACCTGGCTTATCATCGAGACGAACAACCAACACTGATGTCGATTGTTGCGAAGATCCATGCTTACCCGGCAAGCGATCTCTGCCCTTATTGCCCTTAACTAATTTTGCAGTAACCGAGTCTCGATTACCTTCCTCTAGTGCTGAGGCAAAATCTAATAAGTGATTGGCGACTCGTGTCACTTGTTGTGAGATGTATTGCGAGTTGTCGCTCAAGATTTCCGTCCAAAGATTCGAATCTGAGCCTGCAATTCGAATCGTGTCTCTGATTCCCTGACCCGCTAACTCAATGTACGAACCTTCAGCGTCCATAAGCTCGCCAGCTAAAACAGATGCAACAACTTGCGGAGTGTGTGAAATGAGCGCAACCGCGCGATCATGTTCCTCGATAGTTCTAAAAATCGGAAACGCACCAAGAGTTTCAACTAACTGTTTAACGCTAGCAATCGAATCTGCAGACGTACGATCGCTACTTGCGATTACCCATGGACGGTCCAGAAAGAGATTTCCTTGAGCGCCCATTGCACCAGATACTTCCCTGCCAGCCATTGGGTGCCCACCAACAATACGTTCCCAGTCAGAGGTGCCAAGTTGTTCGAGTTCTCGGAAGATCGAACCCTTAACGCTTGCGACATCGGTGATTACGGCATTTGGATGATCGACTACAGAGGCAGAAATTACTTTCGCAACGCTCGCAGGTGGGGTTGCTACAAAAACAACTGAAATTTCCTGATCTAAATACTTTGTTGCACCGCTGACTTTGATCGCATTATCGAGTGCAACTGAATCAATGTCAGAAAGAAAGACTCTCAACCCTTGGGCAGTCAGTCCCAGAGCAATTGATGTTCCAATGAGTCCAGTGCCCACAACAAGTATGTTTTTATCTTGGTTCATGATCGCAAATCTGAATTCAACCTATTGTGCAATGTCTTGTCGAAGCGCTTCCGCGCCTCGTAAATATACGTGCTTGATGTCTACTCTTGATTTTAGAGTTTGCACTTGGACCATAACTCTTACTACTTTTTCCATGGCTTCTGTGACATCAATTTCTTGTGCACAAATCAGAGGTACATCAGCAAGCCCTACGCCACGTGCTGCAGCAGCTGGAAACGCACTATGCAAATCAGGAGTTGAAGTGAAGAGCACACTAATCAAGTCGTCAGATGAAATGGAATTGCGCGCCATTAGTTCAGTGAGAAGCTCAGTTACGGCCTCTGCCATTTCGGCAGCATCGTCGTGCTGCAAGCAGGTTGCTCCCCTAATGGCCCTAACGTTCATAACTAGATTCTAGAGCCCAACTGAACTGTAGAGTTTTCCCAGTTCTTTGTTTTCCAGTACTCGCAGGTGACCAGATTTCAGGCTTCCTAGGGATATCGGACCAATTTTGGTTCGCACCAAATCGAGAACTGGATATCCAAGTTCATCAAAAAGCTTGCGCAAAATTCGATTGCGGCCTTCGTGAATTGATATCTGAACAACTGTTTGGTTCTTACCGCTCTCGAAAATTTTGCAATCAGACACTGCTACCGGCGTGCCTTCAATCGGGAATCCAGCGGTAATTTTGTCGATGTCTTCCTTTGTAACTCGACCTGAGACTCTTGCAAGATATGTCTTCACAATGCCATGGGAAGGGTGACCTAATCGTTGGCTTAATTCGCCATCGTTTGTAAGAAGAAGTAGGCCTTCGGTTTCAGCGTCAAGGCGACCTACATGAAATAGTCGCTGCTCAAACTCTGCAACTAAATCGCCGACACATTCTCTGCCCTGGTCATCCGACATGGTTGTGACAACGCCTCTTGGCTTATTCAGCGCCACAACTATGTGACCACTGGTTTGAGCGATGCGAACGCCATCAACATGAATGATGTCAACATTCGGGTCCACTCTGGAACCAAGTTCGTCTACTACATCTCCATTGACCGTCACCCGTCCGGCCGTGATGAATTCTTCACATTTGCGACGCGAACCCAAACCGGCACTGGCCAGAACTTTTTGTAAGCGAACTTCGTTTTCTTCCATAACAAACTAGTTATTCGCTAAATCTAAAACTTCTTCGACATTGTCAGGCATAGGTAAGTGAGCTGCAATTGGTGGTAACTCATCGAGAGACTTCAGGCCAAGACGCTCTAGAAAGTAAGTTGTAGTTCGATATAAGTGAGCGCCAGTCTCATGGTCATGACCTATCTCTTCGATTAGGCCGCGGGTTACTAAGGTGCGCACAACTCCATCAACGTTCACGCCTCGGATTGCTGAGATTCGCGCGCGCGTTACTGGCTGGCGATATGCCACTACTGCCAAGGTTTCCAGACCTGCCTGGGAAAGCCTGCCGTGTTGTCCATCTAGAACGAAACGTTCAACCACTTGCGCGCAGTTGTCTCTAGTCCAGAATCTCCAACCACCACCAAGTTCACGTAAATCAAAGCCACGTTCTTGCACTGCATACTCTTGCGCAAGATCGTGCAGCGTTGTGATGACGGTATCTTCTGGCGTGCGCGTCAAAGTAGCGAGCGTGGCAGTGCTCATTGGCTCTTCCGTCACCATAAGTAAAGCTTCAAGTGCCGCTCTGATTGACGGAGCACCTAATACAATTCCATCGTCCACTTCCGCATCAGTGGCTGATTCACCATCGATAAACTCAACAGTCACATCACTCATTTGGGTCCTCGCTTGTCTCGTCAATATCCTGGTGACTAGTCTCGTCACTTACTTCGTTAATCAACGGTTCGATACCTTCAACATCACCAAGTTGAGTTCTAAATTCCTGAACTTGCGTGGAATCAAATTCATCGATTTCGCGTAATGACTCGACACTCAAATCCTCATCACCAATCCAACGAACATAAAGTTCACCCAATGGAGTTGGTTGATCAAAAGTGACCAAACCATCGCGGTAAACCTCTAGTAGTGCCAAGAATCTAGCAACGACCAAAAGTGTTGTGTCACAATCCCGCGTGAGAGTTCTAAACGATGCCTGACCAACCCGGCGAAGTCTTTCCACAATGATTGCTGCTTGTTCTCGAACTGATACGCGAGCGGCATGAATATGAGCAACTGAAATAACATCAGGTAACTTTGGCTCAAGCGCGCGAGCGGCTAAGTTCGCGAAATCATCTGGACCCATGCCGAGTTCAACTTCAGGAAGTAGTTTCGCGAACTTTTCATCCAAGCCAGCTGCGCGCGGATGTTGACGACCTGCTGTAGCGAGGCGATTCTTAAAGTCTGCAGACATTTCCTTAAAGGCGCGATATTGCAA
>CANKTT010000101.1 GCA_947486505.1 Actinomycetota bacterium
TAAATCCCGCGCAGCTCCCGGTGGAGCTGGCTCGGTAATTGTTGTAGTTGCGACTAACGCTCCACTGCTACCTGATCAGTGTCGGGCATTAGCTCGGCGAGTTCCACTTGGACTAGCTAGAACTGGAACTGCTGGAGGACATTTCAGCGGTGATATTTTCTTGGCAGTCTCAACTGCGCAACCAGGGGAACTCTCCAGTGGATTTCCAACTCAGAAGCGAAATGAAGCGGAACTGAAGTCACTTGAATTTGTGCCATGGAATTACCTGGATGCCTTCTTCACGGCCGTTGTACAAAGCGTCGAAGAGTCCGTGTTGAATGCACTAGTCAATAACGACACGATGGTAGGTCGAGATGGAAATATCTCGCATGCACTGCCGCATGATCAAGTTAAATCTCGCATTTCTAAGGCGTAGCCGCCGAATAGTCAGCCAAGGCAAGTACGGTTAAGGCAACAAGGGAGAAATTCAAATGGCAGAAAAATCTATGCGCGTTGACGTTGAGCAACCCGCTAAAGCCAATCTCCCGAAACGGGTTTCTTACTCGCAAATGTCGCTCTATCAACAATGTGGATTGAAGTATTTCTTTTCATACATTGATGGCTGGCGTGAACCTCCGACATCTGCACTGGCTGGTGGCTCGATCACCCATGAAGTGGTTGAGTACCTGTATCGATTAGCGCCAGAAGATCGAACCTTGGATGCGGCAATGGAACTACTTCGGGAACACGGCCCACGAATGCTTAAGGCTGCCGAATACAAGCCATTTGAATCAGATAACAAGATGAAGCAAAGCGTTAAAGAAGCAATTGAAAATTTGTTTAAGGTTGAAAACCCACCTGAAGTTGTGGTTCAGCCAGAACATCTTGAAATGGAACTTAGTGTCGAGATTAATGGTGTTAACTTTTTTGGAAAAGTTGATCGCTTCACAGTAGATGTTGTAAATCGGGTAACTGACTACAAGACTGGAAAGAGTCCAGGAAAATTTGTTGACGATAAGCTAGCTCAACCATATTTGTATGCATTGGGATTTAAAACGCAGCACGATATAGATGTTGAAGAAGTCGAACTGATATTTCTCAATGCTCAAGAAGTAGTTAGAAGGCCGGCAGACTCTGGTCTGGTTGTTTTGCAAGGAGAGAAACTTGCGCAGATGCGCGCGGGCAGTGAGAGCGATGTGCAAAATTCTTCATGGGAAGCAAGGGTCTCGCGGTTATGCGACTACTGCGCGTTTGAAAGAGTATGCCCCGCCAGAACACCGGATGCTCCAGTGCCAGGTTCCTCAGAATGCGACAACAAGTTGAGTGAAGCAGGACTCTTGCACAAGTAGTCGACTGCCTCAACTAATTCACCGAGTGCAGTTCTAGACTTAACCCATGCGCAATTCCAGGTATCGGTACTCTCGCTTAGTTATGGTCATTGGATCGATTGTTTTTGCAATTAGTGCAGTTGCGTTACTTGTCGATCCGTCCTCATTTCTCACATATATTGGTGTGCCATCAAATGAGTCCGTCATCTGGTCGTTTAGGTTAACGGGCGTGATCCTCATCGCACTTGCAATTCATATGGCAACGACATCTCGAAACGCTGCGGACCCAGCTTTTCGTCGCGCAGCTGTTGCAATGATTTTGGTTTCTATTGGCCTAGGTGTTCTGACTTACCTTGCACCCGGACCAGTGACTACGGGCCGTTGGATTTTTGTGGGTTTAGGTTTGGGCTTTGCAGTCCTTTACTTAATTACACTGCCAATAAAGTCAATTGGCTACAAGGAAGAGCAACCACATAGCGCATGAGCTTGGCTGACATTCTCGATACTCGCGACCCAGCAACGGTTGCAAATCCCTATGACATTTATCGACAGCTGCGAGCTAACAGAGATTTAGTTTGGAGTGATCGGTTAGGTCTCTGGCTGGCACCAACTCATGAGACGGCTAATGCAACCTTAAGAAATAAGAGCTTAGGTCGGCTGTATCAGCCCCAAGAACCACATGATGAGTGGGAAATTTTCAATTGGTTACATTCGGATTCAATTTTGGACAGCGAGCCACCAAAACACACCCGGTTGCGCTCGTTGGTTCAAAAAGCTTTCACTCCTGGGCGGATAGCAGCCTTAGAGCCAAACATTAAAGATATCTGTGAACGGTTACTAGATGATGCGCAAGCAAAGCTTGCAACATCTGGAAGCTTTGATATTTTGGCTGATTACGCAGAGCCATTACCCGTCCTGGTAATTGCAGATCTGTTAGGTGTTCCTAGAGATATGTCCAATGACTTGCGCCGCTGGTCGCAGGACATTGTAAAAATGTATGAGTACGGAAGATCGCGCGAACAAGAGCTGGCCGCCCAAAAAGCGGGTTTGGAATTCAGTTCCTACATAGCGGACTTAGCTGCAAAGCGAAAAGTTGATCCCCGATCAGATTTGATTACTGCCTTGGTTGAAGTTGAAGAGCAAGGTGAGAAACTCAACGAACACGAGTTGATTGCTATGTGTGTTCTATTACTTAATGCAGGTCATGAAGCTTCAGTAAATGGTTTTGGAAATGGCATGGTGGCAATGTTTCGCAACCAGGACCAACTCGCGTTAATGAAAAGCGCTCCGCGGGAGCTAACCGACACCGCATTGGAAGAAATGATGCGCTTTGATTCACCACTTCATATGTTCGAGCGCACGGCAACTAGCGATACCATAATAGGCCAAACCACAGTCCTGGAAGGGCAAAAAGTTGTTGCCATGCTCGGTTCGGCAAATCGCGATGAAGAAGTTTTCGAAAACACTGACAAATTCGACATAACAAGAAAACACAATCCGCACATTGCGTTTGGAGCTGGGATTCATTTCTGTATTGGCGCACCGTTAGCAAGACTAGAAATGCAGAACTCGTTGCCAATGTTGTTTGAGAGATTTCCGAATCTACAACTTGTGGGTGCCCCAGTTCAGCGCCCAACGTTTGTCTTGCGTGGTTGGGAAACCATTCCAGCCAGCAACAGTTAGTTATTCCAGCGCGGATTTCATTGCAGCAAATTTAGCTTGTGACTCTGCAACTTCGGATTCGCCGGTTGAGCCTGCAACAATTCCACAACCAGCAAATAGTCGAAGAGTCTTTCGATCTTCAGTTTCAACTAGTGCGCAGCGCAACGCAATTCCGAATTCACCGTCGCCATTTGCAGCCAACCAACCCACTGGTGCCGAATAACGACCGCGATTCATGCCTTCGAGTTCTTTAATGACGTGCGAGGCTCGCTCAGTTGGTGTTCCACACACTGCAGCCGTTGGGTGTAGTGAGGCAGCCAAGGCAAGAGCTGGTGCTGCATCCACAAGTTCCCCAGTCACATCTGTTGCTAGGTGCTGAACGTTTGCAAGCCGCAAGATAAAGGGTCGGTCTGGAACATTTAGATCGGTGCAATGCGTTGCAAGTGCTGCAGCAACAGACTCGACCGCGTAAACATGCTCTTCTTGGTCCTTGTTGGAATCGAGCAACTCAGCTGCAAGCTGCCCATCCCGATCAGTATCACGACTTCGACGCATTGTTCCAGCGAGTACTCGACTTGTTACGTGCTCACCATCGCGACGTATCAACAATTCCGGAGTTGCGCCAACTAGGCCATCAACGCAAAACGTCCAACATTCTGGAAATGATTCATTCAATCGCGATAAAAGCGCACCGATATGAATTGGTTGATCAAGTTGAGCCACTATGTCTCGAGCTAACACAACTTTGTCTAGCTCACCAGAGTTAATTCGGGCAACGGCGGTATCAACTGCCGATTGCCATTCTGAAATTGGCCGAGAACCTGGCAACCAGGTGACGTTGTTGATTCCTTGGGAAAGAGTCCGAGGTCGATTAATCTCGCCAATTATCTCGGCAAGATGTGAGTCAGAAATTGCTGCGTTACTCGTGACAGTTAGTTTGGTTCCGGCCTGATTGCGACTGATTGCGACTTCTGGAATGACTAAAACTGATAATCCCGGATCTTTATCAAATGCAAATGATGCAAATGCGATTGGTTCATCACCTTGAGAAATTGAACACTGCTGGGTCCACCAGCGTTGAGCGCGGCTGAATCGCTCTGGACCATTAAATGTACTTCGAGTTACTTCACCCCAGCCAATGATTCCAAATTGATTGTTAGCCGATCCTTTAATCCAAGCAAGGCCGCCATCTGCAGGCAAAAGCGAAAGCAGATTCGGAATATCAGGTATGTCTGCGGTTCGTACGAACAAGTTCAAGTCTTGATCCGCGGCCAATGAAGTCATAATCCGACAAGCCTACGGCCTCTTTTGCCTATCAGCACGTGCTAAATGCCTACATAGACTGATGGTGTGCCCGAACCAACCGCCACCTGGATTAGACCAGGATTGAGAACACTTTTTGAAAATCTAGTTGGACCTCATACCTTCAATTTGGTTTCCTTGAGTCTTGCTTCTTTGGTTTTTTCACTTGGCAGATTAACGGTTTACGCTGCAGATAAAAGTGAGTTTTTCATTTACAGTGCTTGTGCAATCGCAATATCCCAAAGCCTGGTTATCGTTTCACTCGCTTCTCTAGGCAAGGTCCTATTTCGCATGCCTTGGACGAAGTTACAGGCACCATTTGCAGTGACTGCAATTTTGCTTGTAAACATTATTGGAACGATAGTTTTTGAGACGATACTGCGAAGTTGGAATTTTGATCCAATTCCACAATCCTGGTTTCAACGACTAATCAGTTTGTTGTTTACAACATTTGTTTACCTAGGGTTCGGGCGAGTTCTCATGGTTTTGAATGGCAATCTGTTGCAAGTGAATTTAGCAAAAGGATTGCTCGCAGATTTGTCCAAGCAACAGATTGAACTAACTCAAGAGATTCGAGAATCCAGAACTTTCTCAATGCGAGAAATCTCGCTCGAGATTCAATCCACTCTCGGAATCTTAGACAACTACCCAACATCAAATTCAACGGATCCAAAACTTGTTATCGAAATTGACACCGCGCAAAATGTTTTAAAATCAATAGATGGTGAGATTTCCAAAATCAAGAATCGATTCCCCGGACCTGCGCGGATGCCGAGAATGTACTCAAACGTCAGGTACTCACCTTCATCGATAATCAGTGCCAGCGCTAAACCAAATAAAGCATTGCCGATCGTTATTGCTGTCGTAGCTTTCTTTGGTTTTTGTAGTTGGCTTAGTTACTTTATGGTCGCGTCCTATGCAACATTTTGGGGTTGCACCCTGATCTTGCTTAGTTTTGGAATCTTTTCTGGCTACGAAAAATTCATTGCATCAAAGTTGGTCGCTAAATCGGTTCTAATTCGAA
>CANKTT010000102.1 GCA_947486505.1 Actinomycetota bacterium
ACTTGGATTACCCCAATCGACAACACACACCTACCGACTTTCTATGCAACCTTAAATCTCTGGATGTATCTAGGTAAGGGCTTGGACAAGAACTGGATCAGCATTGGCATGTGCCAAACTGGTGATGACGAAGACAACCTACGGTTAGGCCGAGCAGTTGGCGAAGCTATTACAAATTCAGATCGAAAAGTATTGCTAATCGCTTCTGGCGCTCTGTCACATACCTTCTGGCCATTGCGTGAACTACGTAAGCACGAATCTGCGGATTTGAATTCGATTTATACGCCTGAAGCACGAGCTGCTGATGAAGAGCGTATTGCTTGGTATCTAGCTGGAGAACATGCCAAAGTTTTGGACACTATGGATGCGTTCCATAAGTACAAGCCAGAGGCTCGTTACGGACACGGCATGATGATGCACGGTGCATTAGGCGAAAAAGACTGCACCGCACCTGGCCGTCAATACGGCGAGTATGAAAACTCAATTGGAACTGGCCAAGTTCATATTTGGTTCGATAAACCAGCCGATGGCTTCCCATCTGTTAAGCATCCGGTTGTGTCACGTGGCTGAGTATCGTCGTATCTTGCTTGATGGCTTTGCAGTTCAAACAATTCGCCATGGTGAAACTCTGGTTGCGCCGGATGGAAGAGAAGTAGCAATCGCTGGTGCGATTCACTTACCGCCAAGTGAGCCAACAAAAATCATTGCGGTTCATTTGAACTACGACAGTCGTACTCAAGAGTTCATGACCAAACTTCCAGCGGCCCCAACTTACTTTCACAAGCCAATTACTGCACTAAATAGCCACTTGGGTTCAATCGTTCGACCGCAAGGTTGCAAGTGGTTGAACTACGAAGGCGAAATCGTAATTGTGATTGGCAAGACTTGCCGCAACATCAGTCCGGCTGAAGCTGGCGATTACATTGCTGGCTACACCATTGGAAATGATTACGGCCTGCATGACTTCCGCGATACTGATGCTGGTTCCATGTTGCGCGTGAAGGGCAGCGATACCTTGGCACCGGTTGGTCCTGGCTTGATCACTGATTGGGATTTTCGAGGAAAGCAGATCCGCACTTTAGTGAACGGTGTTGTGAAGCAAGATGACAACACCAGCAACATGGAATGGGATATGCATTACTTAGTTGCAGACATTGCCCGAACTATCACTTTGGTTCCAGGTGACATTTTGTTCTCTGGAACTCCAGCTAACTCGCGTCCAGTTGAACCTGGCGATGTAGTCGAAGTAGAAGTTGAGGGTCTTGGAAAACTGACCAACACCATCGTCACTGGTCCAACTGCAATCCGAACTGACGTTGGCGCACAGCCAACTGAAAGTGAAGAAGTAGTCTCTACTGCTCTTGGTGGAGATTGGGAATTCCGTGGAATTCGTACACCATCTAAAGATTTGTATCCATCAACTGTTGAGGAGAAGAAATGATTACCATAAATGTCGACATGGATAAGTGCCAGCACTATGGCCAATGCGTATTCGAAGCACCAGACATCTTCAAGTTAAACGATGACGACAAACTTGAATTTGTTGCTACCGCCGACGACAGTCGCCGAAGCGACATTGAAAGTGCTGTGGACGTTTGCCCTATGCAGGCAATATCCATTGTCGAATAACTAAAACCAAGTTTTATGTCTAAGTCAGTCGTTATTGTCGGGGCCTCTATGGGTGGTCTTCGAGCTGCTGAAGCATTACGCAATAACGGTTTTGCTGGGCAGATAACAATGATTGGTGAGGAAGCACACCTTCCCTATAACCGCCCTCCGTTATCTAAAGAAGTCTTGGCAAAAGAAGTTACTCACGAAGCAGTGGCCTTCAAATTGCGCACCCAAGTTGAAGATGTCACCTGGCATCTAGGTGACCCTGCGACTTCCGTTGATTTAGATAAAAAGGTTGTGACAACAGCTTCAGGAAAGTCGTTTGAATACGACGGGCTCGTCATTGCTTCTGGACTTCGACCTCGAGTACTTGATCTGCCAAATGGCAAAGTTTCAGGCCGGCACACTGTCCGAACTTTGGATGATGCGATTGGATTGCGGGCTGAATTGGTACCCGGAGCCAAAGTAGTTGTAGCAGGAGCTGGATTCATTGGGTGCGAAGTTGCAGCCACAGCACGAGGCTTGGGCTGCGAAGTTGCTAACGTTGCTATCGATAGTTTCCCAATGATTCGCCCGCTAGGTGAAGAACTTGCTGCCGAACTACAGCGTCGGCACGAAGCTCACGGAGTCCATTTTCGATTGGGCCATGGCATAAAGGATTTAACCGGCACAGATTCCTTGTCTGGGGTAATTCTTGATGATGGCGAGTTATTGGAAGCCACAGTATTGGTAGAAGCGATCAGTTCGCATAGCAATGTTGAGTGGCTAGCAAATACCAACCTTGATATTTCTAATGGCGTCCTCACTGATTCAGCGCTTCGGGCAGTAACAACTGACGGAGATTCCGTCGAAGGTGTTTATGTTGTTGGCGATTTAGCCAGATTCGCTAATCCGCTATTCGATAATGAACCAAGAAGAATCGAGCACTGGAACATTCCGACAGAAACTGGAAAACGAGTTGGTTCGGTGTTAAGTGCGTACTTGGCACAAGCCGATAACTTTGCAGAACTTGCAGCTCAACCTTTCATGCCACTGCCAAGTTTTTGGTCAGATCAATACGACATGAAAATTCAAGGTTTTGGGATGCCTGGACTGGCTGATCGTTATGAGTTAGTCGCTGGCGAGTTCTCGGACGAATTGGTCATGGGTTACTTCAGAGGTGAAATTCTCATTGGAGTTGTTGGCATCGGAATGACCTCAGAAGTAATGAAGTACCGTAAAGAACTTGTTAGCTAGGAATTAGACCGAAAAGGCTGGGATCACTTTTCCAACGTGCACGCCGCCACCAAATAGTTCTTGGCTATCTAACTGTCGTTCCACTTCTTCAGAAACAACACCCAATACCTTTTGCAGAATTGACATCGCTACAACGATCCGAGCCCGATCCGCGCCATCTTCAATTTTTAGGGCAAGTGCCCGACCATCACCAAGTCCGATCCCATAAACCGCTTCTGCGCCATCTTTGGCTACTAAGCCTGGAACTCCTTGCATGAGTTGGGTGACATCGCGTCTGGTGCCACCAAGGTACTGGGGATTTTCTTTAATCGCAGTTGCAATCTTCTTTTGATCCACGTCTGCGGCTGGTCCGGAAAACTGAGAAAACGATCTTGCAAGTCCGGTTAGCGACATCGACATTAAAGGTGCCCCACAGCCATCAACACCAATGTGTTCAACAGTCTCACCAGTGATCTCTTCAATTGTTTCTTTGCATGCCAACTGCAGTGGATGATTTGGCTTTAAGTAACTGCCGGTGTCCCACCCATTTAGTACGCAGGTAAATAGCATCGCAGAATGTTTTCCACTGCAATTCATGTAGAGCGAAGTCTTACCAAGACCGGCAGCCAGCAAAGTATCCCGCTCAATTTCATCAAGCGGCCAATCCGCTGGACATTGCAATGCCGAAGTATCAAGATTTGCCGCATTCAAAATATCTTGAACCCCAGCTAAATGAAAGTCTTCACCACTATGTGATGCGCAGGCAAGCGCGAGTAACTCATCTCGAAGTGGCAAGCCATTTCTCACCATGGCTAGACCTTGCATCAGCTTGTTCGAGGAGCGGGGAAACATCGCTGTTGAAACATCGCCAATGGACCATTCAACTTTGCCTTGGGCATCTACGACAACGGCACTGCCAAAGTGAGTGCCTTCAACGAGTCCGCTACGGACTACATAAGCAACAGGAACTGACACTCCCCTATAGTTCCACGTTTGAGTATTGGACACCTAATGCGCACGGTAGCCAAGGCACGGCAGAATGTCTGTATGCGTGCAGTTGTTCAAAGAGTTGATGGTGCCAGCGTTGTCGTCGAAGGCCAAACTATTGGTGCCTTTGAAGGACCGGGACTACTAGTCCTGATAGGCGTGAGCGTTGATGACAACGAAAGTAAATGCGCTGTGCTTGCTGACAAGATTTGGAAACTGCGGATCTTTGAATCTGCTTCCTTGAAAGCAGTTGGCAAAACTGTGAACTCGGAATCAGTTGAAGTTGCTGCCGCTGATGCCAATTTGCCAATCTTGGTAATCAGCCAGTTCACATTGTTTGCTGATACCTCAAATGGTCGACGCCCAACTTGGCAACAAGCTGCGCGCGGCCCACAAGCAGAACCTTTAGTTGAAAAAGTAGTTCAAGCCTTGTGCGATCTCGGGGCTCATGTTGAAACTGGTAAGTTTGGCGCAGACATGCGTATCAGTGCAGTGTGCGATGGGCCAATGACTGTGGCGTTAGAAGTTTAGTTATTCAACAATCACAGTTTGGCTGGCTGAGACTGTGCCAGCAGTAAGCACTGCGTCGATTGGAACTGAACGCTTAATTACAGCCAGTGCCAATGGACCACTTTCGTAATCTTGGGTAACTGAAGTAATTCGGCCGACTTCTTTGTCGCCCAAAAGCACGGCATCACCGATCACAGGTAATTCATTAGTCGAACCATCGAGTTCAAGCTGAACTATTCGTCGTGGTGGTTTACCTAAGTTATAGACCCGGGCCACAGTCTCTTGGCCGCGATAGCAACCTTTATTCAGATGAACAGATGAACCGATCAGACCGACTTCATGTGGAATCGTTTTGTGATCGGTTTCAAAGTTAAGTCGCGGTACACCTGCGCGAATTCGATGTGCTTCCCAAGCCCAAGTTCCAACTCGAGTTTCTTGGTCAAGAACTTGGGACAGTTCGTCGCAAGGTACGAAGAGCTCGCTAACTTTCCAGTCGGCTGGCCGAGTTGCAACATACTTATCACTGACTTGTGAACCATTTACAAATGCATCAGAAGAATGCCAAACCGGATAGGTATCGGATTCAATCCAACCCGGCGCTCCAACAACAGCTACTTGATCTGACACATTTGTAACTTCAACGCGAAGCATAAACTTCATCGACTCAAGATATTTCATCAAGTCAGTTACCGTTCCCGGCTCGCAACTGATCCAAATCGTTTCATTGTGTTCAGCTATATGGATGTCATGTTCAATGTGACCATGCGGCGACAAAATCAAAGAAGTTAAATGCCCAAATGGAGACTCAAAGTCCTGGGTAGTTATGGAATGTAACCAAGATTTTCGATCTGGCCCAGAGACTGTGACTACTCCACGATGCGAAAGGTCTACCCGACCACGGCCAGCAACAAGTTCGCGCTGTTCCTTGAACGGATCTCCGAAGTGCC
>CANKTT010000103.1 GCA_947486505.1 Actinomycetota bacterium
GGCGTGATGCTCGGTGCTACCAGCAACCACGCGAACTCTTCGTGGGTCCTTATTTCTTTGGTCCCAAGCAATTCCTTTGACAGCAATATTGTTTGCCTCGGTGCCACCGGCTGTGAATACGACTTCGGCTGAGCCGCAGCCAACTGCGCGCGCCACACGTTCGCGAGACTCTTCAACAGCTCGTCTAGCTTTGCGGCCTGAGGCATGCAAAGACGAAGGATTGCCAGGTTCGCTGAGCAACTTCGTCATGGCCGCAACGGCCTCCGGAAGCATTGGGGTCGTAGCAGCGTTATCTAAATAAGCCACGTCCCCATTCTAGATGAGAACACTAGGTCGTGGATTTTGCCGAAGAAGACAAAACCCCCTGATTAGTGACTACTTACGGGCTTTTACGCGTGCAGTTAAATCTGGAACTACGGAATGCAGGTCGCCTACAACGCCGAAGTCCGCTAAATCAAAGATTGGTGCATCTGCATCTTTATTGACTACAACCACAGTCTTTGAGGTTTGCATACCTGCGCGATGCTGAATCGCTCCGGAAATTCCATTTGCAACATAAAGCTGTGGTGAAACCGTCTTGCCAGTCTGACCAACCTGGAATTGATGTGGATACCAGCCAGCGTCAGTTGCAGCGCGTGATGCACCAACAGCTGCGCCAAGGGAATCTGCCAGTGGCTCAATGATGTTTGCGAAGCCTTCATCACTGCCAACACCACGACCGCCAGAAACCACGATTGCGGCTTCAGAAAGATCTGGGCGTCCGCTCTTTTCTACGGAAACTCGATTTACTACCTTGGTTGCGCTGGCAGCAGCACTAACTTCAACGGCAACATCAACGCGAGTTGCAGAGCCACCCGATTGCACAGGTGCAATTGAGTTGGTGCGAACCGTGATAACTGGAGTGCCCTTTGAAACCTTTGAGTGAACAATAGTTGCGCCACCAAAAACGTTTTGAGTTGCAACAACGTCAGCAGAAACTGCAACTGCATCGGTGATAACACCAGAATCAATTGCTACTGCTAAGCGGCCAGCGATTTCTTTGCCATCTGCTGATGATGGAATCAAAACTGCGACAGGTGACTTTTCAGCGACTAGCTTTACCATTACATCTACTGTTGGAACTACAACGTGATCTAGGAATGCTTGACCATCAGCAACATAAACAGTCTTGGCGCCGTGGTCACCAAGTGTTGCAAGTGCTGCATCTGCGCCAGGTCCAACGAAAACTGCACTTGGTTCGCCAATTCCGGCAGCCATGGCTAGCAATTCAAGGGATACCTTTTTGATGTTGCCTTCAGAGTGCTCAATAAGTACCAAAACTTCAGACATAGATGCTCCTAGATAAATTTCTGTGTGACGAGGAATTCTTCGATTTTTTCTGCGCCGTTACCTTCATCGGTAATGACAGTGCCCTTGGCCTTCGCTGGACGCTCTGCGAAATCTTTAACTTCGCTCCAAGCATTTGCTAAGCCAACTGCTGCTGCATCCAAACCAATATCAGCAAGGCTTAAGGTTTCCATCGGCGCCTTCTTGGCAGCCATGATGTTCTTGAACGATGGGTAGCGCGGTTCATTTGTTTTTTCAACAACTGAAACTACGGCTGGCAAGCTGGACTGAACTTCGTCGTAACCGTAATCGGTAACGCGGTGGATAGTTAGGTTTGAACCGTTAACTTCAACTTTGTTTGCAAATGTCATTTGTGGCAAACCTAGTCGCGCGGAAACCATCGCTGGAACAACGCTCATGCGCGCATCAGTTGATTCAGATCCGAAGATAATCAAATCGAAGCCACGGCCTTCAAGTGCCTTAGCAAGCACAAGCGATGTCGCAAGTGCGTCAGATCCGTGAAGTGCTGGATCGCTAATGTGAATTCCTGCGTGGGCTCCCATTGAGATTGCTTTACGAACACTATCCGCTGCTTCATCAGGACCCATGGAAAGAATTGTTACTTCACCTTCACCGGCTTCAACGATGCGAAGGGCTTCTTCAACCGCATATTCATCAAGTTCATTTACAACTCGATCCGCAGCAGCACGATCTAGGGTGCTGTCACTTGCAGTGAGTTTCTTTTCCGCCCAGCTGTCTGGAACCTGCTTTACGCATACACAAATCTTCATGCCAACTCCTTTAACGCCGTAATGAAGTCTGCACCCATAACCTCAAGCCACAATTGGTCACTTTTGAGATTGGATACAATCCGTCAAAGACAAGCCTAATCGTTTAATTAAAAGGCGCTAGTTCAGGGCTGGCCTAGGTTGGAAGCCCAATTTACTAGGAGAAATCTGCCTTACCTGGACCGTTTTCCACGAAGGACTTCATACCAACCTTTTGGTCAGAGGTATCAAATTGACCAGCAAATAGGCCCTGCTCCATGACCAAGCCGTCAGCCAACAGCTGCTCGCCACCCTTATCAATACCGCGCTTGGCCGCCTTCATGGCAGTGACCGGTCCAGTTGCGTAAAGGTTTGCTAGTTCCATGGATCGCTTCAGGACATCACTTGAGTCAACTACCTCGTTCACTAATCCAAGGGTTAATGCTTCGTCAGCGTTTACCCGACGGCCAGTAAAGATCAAATCTTTTGCACGCGATGGGCCAATTAGTCGAGCTAGTCGCTGCGTGCCTCCGCCACCAGGAATAATTCCTAGCAAGATTTCAGGTTGGCCCATAACCGCATTTGAAGCCGCAATTCTGAAGTCACAGCTAAGGGCGAGCTCCAAGCCACCTCCGAGTGCATAACCCGTGATAGCAGCAATCGTTGGAACTGGAATATCACCAACTGCGTTGAAGCAAGCCTGCAGGCCTGGAGTTTCTTGTCTGGCGATTTCGCCATCCCAATCAATCATTTCTTTAATGTCAGCGCCCGCTGCAAATGTTCGTTCGCCACCGTAGATAACAACAGCGCGAACTTCATCAGTGCTGGAAACTTCGAGCGCAACTGCTTTGATTTCTTCCTGCATGGCGCGGTTTAGCACGTTCATTTTTGGACGTTCTAAATGGATAACGGCAATGCGCTCTTGGCGCTCGACTCTAATGAATTCAGACACGTTAATAGCCTATCTATCGATCAAGGGTCAACATTGCTTTGACGTGAAGATTAAAAAAGCGCGTTAGTTAATGTAATTCTTGCCTTAACCACAGCAGGGTCTGCAGGGCCAGCAATTTCAAATAGCTCTAAAACTCGCTCTCGAGTTTTATCTCTTTCTGCACCTGTCACGTTCATAAGATGTTCGATCAGTAATGCAAAGGCATCCGCAAAGTCACCCATCAAAAAAGTGGCGTCGGCAGCTCGCAAAACTGAGTCTGTCTCAATTGTCATCGTCTCAATGTCTGCAGCTAAGTCGCGACCATCAGTTCGTTGTAGAAGATTTACGTTCAGTAATCCAATCTTTGCTATGGCATCGCCCGGGTTATCCGAAAGTATTTCTTTGTAGGCATCTATTGCTTTTGCCCAATCTCCGGATTCAAGAGCCGATTCAGCGGCATCAAACCTTGGATCGCTAGGTGGTTGCTTTGATTGAATTTCTTCGCCTCCAACTTGGGCATCCGTTCCGACTCGACCTGTAATGCCAGCTTTTTCTGCTTCTGCGAGTACGGCCTCTAATACTTGGCGAACCTGTGATTCTGGCATCGCGCCTTGGAACATTGGTGCAACTTGTCCGCCAATCACAACATAAACCGTTGGGATGGATTGGACTTGAAATGCGGCAGCGATTTGTTGTTCAGCATCAACATCAACTTTGGCAAGAATCCAGCGTCCGTCATATTCAAGTGCGAGCTTTTCAAGGATTGGCGAAAGTTGTTTACAAGGTTCACACCAGGTGGCCCAAAGATCAACTACTACTGGAACAGTCATCGATTGAGTAATGACATCGGCTTCAAAACTTGCAGTAGTGACATCAATAATCAGATTGCTTGCTACTGGATCTGCGGCACGTTGCGCTGCAGCCTGGGCCGCTTTGGCTTGAGCCTCTCGCGCTGCTGCAACTGCGCCAAGATCAATCGCGCCTTGCAAATTCATGTTGGACTGAGTCACGCCTCTATTGTGGCGTATCTCTAGTTCCAGGGACTAACTCAAGTCCCGCAAAATCTGCTTGACGGCTAATTCCGTTGAGATTTCGCCACTTGCCACCTGGGCACTGAGTGAATTCAATGTTGCAACGTTCATGTCCATTAGATCAGTAAGCGAATCCAACACCGCTCTGCGCAGATTCAATTTAGCTCGTTCAACGGAACGCAATGCGCGATCACCTGATGCCACAGCCCAGTCATGATGCTTGGCAATCGCCGAAACTAAATCAGATAAGCCTTGGCCTGTGGTCGCAGTAGTTGTTACGATTTCCGGCGTCCAAGCTGCTTGTGTCTGAGACCCGAGACCAATCATCGAGCGCAGTTCGCGCACTACGCCTTCTGCTCCATCACGATCAGCTTTGTTCACCACATAGACATCAGCGATCTCAAGAATTCCAGCTTTCGCGGCTTGCACGCCATCGCCGGCACCAGGTGCAAGTACCAACACAACTGTGTCCACTGCATTTACAACATCAACTTCTGATTGCCCGACGCCCACCGTTTCGACAATGATTACGTCAAACCCAACAGCGTCTAAAACTTTCGCTGCTGCCTGAGTAGCGCTCGAAAGTCCACCAAGTTGTCCGCGCGATGACATGGAACGAATAAACACGCCTTCGTCTAAGGCGTGCTCTTGCATTCGAATTCGATCACCAAGTAAAGCGCCACCAGTTACTGGAGACGATGGATCAATGGCTAAAACTGCAACGCGCAGTCCCAGTTTTCGGTACTCAGCAATCAAGGCGCCCGTCGTAGTTGATTTACCAACTCCAGGTGGACCCGTTACACCAACGAGTAATGCCGAACCAGATTCAGGTAACCCAATTAGCAATTCAGTTAGTTCTGGTGTGCCGTCTTCAATTACGCTCAATGCCTTGCCTAAGGCACGCACGTCTCCAGTGACTGCTGCTTCAAGTAAGGAGTGCATTGCAGAATGTACCTAAGGAACTCTGATGATTAGTGCGTCACCTTGACCGCCACCGCCACACAACGCAGCAGCGCCGGTACCACCACCGCGGCGCTTCAATTCATTTGCCAAATGAAGCACGATGCGTGCGCCTGACATTCCAATTGGATGGCCCAGAGCAATTGCGCCACCGTTGACGTTTACCTTGGAGTCATCGATTCCAAGTTGATCCATGCTGACGAGTGCAACTGAGGCGA
>CANKTT010000104.1 GCA_947486505.1 Actinomycetota bacterium
AGTGCATCAGCACGCTGTGAAGCGGTAGTGCGGCGAGCCGCATGACGAGATTCCCAAGCGGCGGCCACGGCTTCTTCAACTTGGGCAGCATTAGGTACGTAGTACTGGCCAACGACTTTTCCATCACCTGGGTGAATTACGTCTGCGACAACATCGCTGGTGGCAGGCTTTCCAGCAATCCAAAATGGGTAAATAGCGCTCATATCCTCATACGTTACGCCCATATCCGACCTGCCACTAACTGTGGGTCAGACGTGCCCTGGGTCGACTTGTCAGAATCGCTCGCAGGTCTAACATTGTGTCCATGACTGCTACAAATATTTCAGCCCCAGTAAACAACATCGCGCAAGAGCGAAACCTAGTAACAGCTATACCCGGACCAAAATCCGTTGCGATGCAAGCCCGTCGCGCGAGTGCGGTTAGTGGCGGAGTTGGAACAGCCCTACCTATCTATATCGAGCGTGCCGCAGGTGGCATCGTCGTTGACATTGATGGCAACTCCTTGATTGACATGGGTTCAGGCATTGCAGTTACTGGTGTTGGTAACGCGGCCGAAGATGTTGTGACTCGGGTTCAGGAGCAAGTCGCTAGATTCACACATACTTGTTTCACTGTCACACCTTACGAAGGTTATGTAGAAGTATGCGAAGCACTTAATCGTTTGACTCCTGGAGATCACGAAAAGCGTTCCGCACTATTCAATTCTGGTGCTGAAGCAGTAGAAAACGCTGTCAAGATTGCTCGCTCCCACACAAAGCGCCAGATGGTTGTGGTTTTTGAACATGGTTACCACGGTCGAACCAACTTAACAATGGGAATGACCGCGAAGAACATTCCATACAAGCAAGGCTTTGGGCCATTTGCCCCAGAAATTTACCGCATGCCAATGTCGAACCCCTCACACGATGGCCTAACAGGAGCTGAGGCTGCTGCACACGCAATCAGCAAGATGAATAAGGAACTCGGCGCAGACAACATCGCTGCAATTGTAATTGAACCAATTCAAGGTGAAGGTGGCTTCGTAGTTCCAGCAGTTGGCTTCCTACCTGAACTACTTAAGTTCTCCAAGGACAACGGCATCGTATTTGTAGCCGATGAAGTTCAGACTGGCTTCTGCCGCACTGGACAATGGTTTGCTTCCGAGCATGAAGGCATCATCCCAGACATGATCATCACGGCTAAAGGTATTGCTGGTGGTCTTCCACTATCTGCAGTTACTGGCCGGGCCGAAATAATGGACTCCGTAGATGCTGGCGGTCTTGGTGGAACATATGCAGGCAGCCCGATCGCATGTGCTGCTGCTCTTGGTTCGATTGCTGTTATGGAACGTGAAGATCTAAACGCAAAAGCTCGTCGCATCGAAGAGATCATGAAGCCAAGATTGCAAAAGATTGCTGACGATACCGGAGTTATCTGCGATGTTCGTGGTCGCGGCGCCATGGTTGCAGTGGAAATTGTCAAGAAAGGTTCAATGGAACCTGATGCTGACATGACTAACAAGGTTGCAAAGATGTGTCACCAAAATGGTGTGCTGGTTCTAACGGCCGGTACTTACGGAAACGTGCTTCGCTTCTTGCCACCAATGGTTATGTCAGAAAACTTACTTGAAGATGCTCTCACCATTATTGAGCAGCAGTTCAAGGAAGCTACCGCTTAGGTAAGCGATGACTCAGCAAACTGAACATGCTTCAGTTAAGCGAGTGCGCACCGAACTTGAACGTCACGGCATTTCAACTGAGATTAGGCATCTTTCCGACACCGCAAGAACTGCTATCGACGCTGCAAATGTTCTTGAAGTTGAGGTTGGGCAAATTGCGTCGTCGATTGTTTTTAGGATTGAAACTGACCAAGGCGAACGTCCACTCCTAGTCGTAACATCAGGTAGACATCGCGTTGATACTGAAATAGTTGCTGCTGCGCTTCAGGTTCCCAAGTTAGGCCGGGCAGATGCAGATTTTGTTCGACTGTGGAGCGGCTTTGCAATTGGCGGAGTCTCGCCGGTCGGATGGCTACATGAAGGCCAGGTGTTTCAGCCGCAGACCATAGTTGACTTGGCACTAAGTGACTACGACGTTATTTGGGGTGCCTGTGGTCATACCCATGTAGTTTGCAGCCTTGACTTTGAATCTTTGTTAAAGATGACTGCTGGAACAGCGCTAGCTGTCGCTGCAGACTAAAGTCAAGAATGTGTTTGTTCGCCTAGATATAACAAGAGTTAGCAGTCGAAATATTCCGATTGCCATATCACTCATGGCGCGCCAAAGAATCTCTATGCGCAAACTTCCAGGGCTTACATTTTGCAAACTCATGGGAACTGGATCGGGGAAAACCTTCACAGTTCGAGATGCTGATCTGCACCACTGGTGTGTTTTATCGGTATGGGAAACACCTGAGGAAAGTTTGGCGTACCTATCGAGCAAGCCTGCTAAGCAGTGGCAAAAGATTGCCACATCGCAGGCAAACCTTGAACTTGAACCCCTGTCCGCAAAAGGCAGTTGGGCTAACCAAACACCGTTTGGAAATCCAACTCCCCAAAAATGGGATGGGCTCACGGCTGCGCTAACCCGAGCTTCTATCAAACCTCGATGGTGGCGTGAATTCTGGCGAAGCGTTCCGCCCGTTTCACAGGACCTGAATACATCAGCTGGCTTGATTACAAGCTTAGGAATCGGCGAAGCGCCCATTGGATTACAAGGAACTTTTAGTATCTGGGAATCAAATGAAAGCATCACTGCGTTTTCAAGTAAGCAAAAACCACATGCTGCTGTCATTGCTCGCACTCATGAAACTGGTTGGTATTCCGAAGAATTGTTTGCCAGGTTTAAAGTCACCAAGATGTCTGGAAGTTTTGCAGGGATCGACTTCTCGAATCTGGGCAAGTGACCATGACTACGACTGAACTTAGATCGTCCAAAAACCCGCTACTAACAGTTTCGCTAATTGCAGCTGGAGTTACAGTTTTGGTCCAAATTCTGTGGGCAATTACCTCAGATGGGTTACGCGATGCTGCAACTATTGTTGGCGTTTTGGCATTTGCAACTGCATCTGCATCGCACGCCTATGCAGCATTCGGTCGAAACTTTGTTATCAAGTTCCTCAGCATTGCCCTAGTGGCTACTTTTGTAATTGAAGTAATCGGTGTTGCAACAAGTTTTCCTTTTGGTACATATGAATACGATCTTGAGCGCCTTGGATTTTCGGTTTATGGCGTTCCATTGCTGATTCCATTTGCCTGGTTCATGATGCTGTATCCATCGTGGCTGGTTTCACGGTCATTGTTTGAGTCCAAAATCTTGGCAATACTGACAGGCGCGCTTCTAATGTCGACCTGGGATCTCTACTTGGATCCACAGATGGTCAATGAGGGTTACTGGACCTGGTTTATTGATGGCATTGCAACCAAAGAAATTCCGCTGACAAATTTCTTTGGTTGGTTTTTGTCGACTGCTGTGATTTTTTCTCTACTTTCAATTGCCCTAAAACCAAAGCAATCTGAAGTTTCAAATTTCACACCTTATGCACTTTTATATTGGGTTTGGTTAGGTAGCTTCTTAGTTAACATCGTTCCCGTATCCCCATTCTTCAATCAACCCACAGTGGCAATAACTGGGTTCATTGGAATGGGTATTGTGCTGATCCCCTGGTCTTGGATGTTATGGCAACGACGTTAACCACAATTGCGGTAGTTCTATCGCTACTTCTGACCATCAATGCCGTCATCAATCACTTTGTTTTAATTCGGCCTAAGCCAAATCTAATTACTGCAAAAGTTGCAATTTTGATTCCTGCCCGAGATGAAGAGAACTCAATTACTTCTGCAGTTCGAAGTGCCTTGAATCAAGAACTACTCAATGATTTTGAAGTGGTAGTACTAGATGATGCATCAACGGATGCAACGGGTGAAAAGTTGAGAGCATTTTCTGACAAAAGGCTAACCGTGATTACTGGAGAGCTTGATGTACCGCCAGGTTGGCTTGGGAAATCTTGGGCCTGTCACCGGCTTTCGGAAAGCGTCACTGCAGACTACTTAGTTTTCATCGACAGTGATGTAACGCTCGAGCCCTTGGCTGTTGCTAGTGCAATAAGTTCGCTCACCGAAAATCAACTACATCTAGTTAGTCCTTATCCTCGGCAGATTGCGCCAATCCTTCTAGCAAGACTCGTGCAGCCACTACTTCAATGGTCTTGGCTGACAACCGTGCCATTGCGCGCAACGCGGTCGACTAAACGTTCTAGCCTCGCTGTTGCTAACGGACAGTTTTTGGTGTGTCGAGCGGATTCATACTTAACTAGTGGCGGGCATCAAGCAATCAGAGGCGAAGTGCTCGATGACATCGAATTACTTAGGTCCTTCTACCGCAATGGATTTTCGGGATGTGTAATTGACGGGTCGAAGATCGCGACTTGCAAAATGTATGAAACAAGTCAAGCCCTGATTGCTGGCTACTCAAAGAGCCTTTGGACGGCTTTTGGTGGACCAATCGGTTCCTTATTTGTGAATGCCTTCTTTTTGTTTGCTTACGTTTTCCCACTTATAGGCTTCTTGACCGGACGAGAGTTGCTGGCCACCCTAGGTTTGCTCTCTGGCATCACTAGTCGCCTTGTTTCAGCACAATCATCTGGTGGAAGAAAGCTCCCCGATTCGCTGCTTCATCCAATCTCAATCGTGATGTTTACTTTTCTCAACTTCGTTTCGTGGTGGCGACATCTAGCAGGAACCAACACCTGGAAATCAAGGGACCTAAGGTAAGGCTGTGGCAAACATCATTGTTATCGGCGCAGGTATGGGTGGAATGGCGTGCGCCGCCAGACTTGCAAGTAAAGGTCATGTGGTTCAAGTCCTGGAACATAACGACACTTGGGGCGGCAAACTCGGTTTTGTAGAACATGATGGTTACCGGTTCGATACTGGACCCAGTTTGTTAACACTGCCTGCGGTTTACCGTGATCTTTTCTTGAAAACAGGCGCCGCTCTAGAAGACTCGATTGACATTGTAGAATTAGAAACCGCATTTCGCTATCAGTTTGCTGACGGAACGGTATTGAAAATGCCGGGAACTGGAATTGGACGTTGCGCTGAAGCAATTGGTGACACACTAGGCGGCAACAGTGCCGATCAGTGGCGTCAATTCATGCGTCGAGCCGCCCAAATGTGGTCTGTAACTCG
>CANKTT010000105.1 GCA_947486505.1 Actinomycetota bacterium
GCAGCCGTCGCGGTCGTCGTGTTATCAACATCATCCCGTCGGAATAATTCCGCACGATTTTATAGTTAGGCGGGTCCGGTTCGGGCCCGCTTTTCTTTTGGAAAGGAGAGTCAATGACTTCGTTTATCGATCAAGTGACTCTCCATGTCCAAGGCGGCAACGGCGGCCACGGATGTGCTTCTGTTCACCGCGAGAAGTTCAAGCCCTTAGGTGGACCTGATGGTGGCAATGGTGGCAATGGTGGCGATGTAGTTCTAGTTGTTGATCCATCGGTTACAACTCTTCTGGATTTCCATCGCAGCCCCCATCGCAGTGCTGGTAATGGCAAACCAGGCCAAGGTGATCATCGCAATGGTGCCTACGGTGAGCACCTTGAATTAGCCGTTCCAGAAGGAACTGTTGTATCACTCTCCGACGGCACAGTTTTGACTGACATGCTCGGTGTCGGAACTCGTTATGTGATTGCTGCGGGAGGCCGTGGCGGCCTTGGGAACGCTGCACTGGCATCCACTAAACGTAAAGCTCCAGGCTTCGCACTTCTTGGCGAGAAGGGCATCACGCGCGATGTGATCCTTGAACTTAAGACAGTTGCCGACGTTGGCCTAGTTGGTTATCCAAGTGCTGGAAAGTCTTCCTTGATTGCAGCCATGTCTGCCGCAAGACCAAAGATTGCTGACTACCCATTCACTACTTTGGAACCAAACTTAGGTGTGGTTCGCTCAGGCGAGATGATTTTCACAATGGCGGATGTGCCGGGTCTGATTCCAGGTGCAAGTGAAGGCAAGGGTCTTGGCCTGGAATTCCTTCGCCATATTGAGCGTTGCGCTGCACTTGTGCACGTACTTGACTGCGCAACCCTGGAGCCAAATCGCGATCCACTAACAGATCTAGATGTGATTGAAAACGAATTAAGTCAGTACGGTGGCTTAGAAGATCGACCACGCGTAGTTGTACTAAACAAAATTGATATCCCGGAAGGGCGCGAACTGGCTGAATTTGTACTGCCAGATTTACACGAACGTGGCTATCAAGTTTTCTTGGTCTCTGCAGTAAGTCATGAGGGACTTCGCGAACTTGGATTCGCGCTGGCTGATATCGTTAAGGCCTCACGGGCGGAAGCAATCTTTGCAGCCGAGAATCGACCACGCGTTATTGTTACACCGAAATCGGTGGATGACTCTGGCTTCACGGTCACAGCTGAAAAGTCAGGAGCCGAAACAATTCGTTATCGCGTTGTTGGCGAACGACCAGAGCGTTGGATTCATCAAACGGACTTTGCAAACGATGAAGCCGTTGGTTACCTAGCCGATCGCTTGGCTCGAGCCGGTATCGAACTTGAACTGGCTAAGGCTGGCGCAGTAGCTGGCGATGAAGTCGTAATTGGCGAAGGCCCAAGCGCAGTCGTATTCGATTGGGCGCCAACTGCAGGAGACTTGCATCAAGGTCCACGTGGTACTGATCAGCGGCTTTATGACAAGCGCCGCCTCAGTGCAGAGGAGCGGCTCGCGATCCACAGAATTCGCCAATATGGCACTGGTGAGCTAGAAGAAATAGTTGAGCCACTAATCATCGAAGATTTTGATGGAGATTTAGATGACGGCAGCACGAACTGAAATAGCGGCAGCCAGACGTGTAGTCGTCAAAGTTGGCTCGTCATCACTGACCACCAGGTCGGGTGGAATTGATGTGGAGCGCGTTAACTCCTTAGTGAATGTAATTGCGCAGAAACGACTGACTGGAACACAGATTGTCCTGGTTTCCAGCGGTGCAATTGCGGCCGGTCTTGCTCCGCTTGGTCTAGCATCACGACCATCAGATGTTGCAACTCAGCAGGCCGCAGCGAGCGTCGGACAATCACTGCTGGTTTCACAATACGCAAAAGCATTTGATGCCTTTGGTATAACAGTCGGTCAAGTCTTGCTAACTGCAGCGGATGTACTACGTAGAGCAAATTATCGAAATGCTCAGCGCGGACTGAATCGCTTACTTGAACTAGGCATACTTCCGATTGTTAATGAGAATGACACTGTTGCAACCGACGAGATTAGATTTGGCGACAATGATCGGTTAGCTGCATTGGTAGCCCAAGTCGTGCAGGCGGATGCGTTAATTCTGCTTTCAGATGTGCCCGGTCTTTTCGATGGCCCGCCAGAATTACCTGGCAGCCAACTAATTTCGCGCGTTGAATCAATGAACGAATTAGTCGATGTGAAAATCGGTGGCACCGGTTCATCTGGGGTTGGGCTCGGTGGAATGACAACCAAAGTAGAGGCTGCACGGATTGCTACGGCTGCTGGAATTCCAACAGTAGTCACGTCGGCAGAACTTGCAAAGTCTGTGCTTGCCGGATCTGAAGTCGGAACTTTGTTCACAGCTGCCGAGTCCAAGGTACCAACTCGTTTGCTTTGGCTTACCTATGCAACAACTTCACAAGGCTCCATTGTGATTGATGAAGGCGCGGTTGCTGCTGTGGTTGAAAAAAGGCTTTCTTTGTTACCAGCGGGCGTTATGTCAATCCATGGAATGTTCACCGCTGGAGACCCAGTTGATATTTGCAATCCAAGTGGAAAGGTACTTGCGCGGGGCATCGTATCTTTTGATTCAGACGAACTACCAGGAATGATGGGCAAGCGCACTGCTGACCTATTGCAAGAATTTGGTACCGGATTTGATCGCGAGATCATTCACCGAGATGACATGGTCGTTTTGTAATGAACACCGAAAAGACTGACGTCACTAGGCTCGCTGAAACTGCGCGAATTGCAGCCAGGGAATTAGCCAATTGTTCCAGGGAGCAAAAAGATACGGCACTTAAAATTATGGCTCAGGCACTGATTGACAACTCAGCTGAAATCATTTCTGCCAACAAATTAGATGTGCAATCTGCAGTGGATGCGAAGGTGGACACAGCGATTATTGATCGACTCACTTTGGATCGTAGTCGAATCCAATCCTTAGCCGACGGTCTCGTGGATATTTCAAAACTTCCAGATCCAGTTGGTGAAATCATTCGAGAATTTGATGTCCCTTCCGGACTTCACATAACTCAGCGCCGAGTTCCATTTGGAGTTGTGGCCGTTATTTATGAAGCCAGACCTAACGTCACAGTGGATACGGCAGGGCTGACGCTAAAGAGCGGAAACTGCGCTTTACTTCGGGGATCTGCATCAGCAAAAAACACAAACACAAAGTTAGTTGAAATTATGCGCACAGCGCTCTCTAGGTCTGATGTGCCAGAGGATGCAATTCAAATAGTTTCGGCTGAATCACATGACTCAGTTGCTGAGTTGTTAAAAGCCAGGGGCCTGATTGATGTTGTAATTCCTCGCGGGGGAAGCGCGCTGATTGAAAAAGTCGTTACGGAATCTTCTGTGCCAGTAATTGAAACCGGAGTTGGCAACTGCCATGTCTACATTGATAAATCGGCAGATTTTGCCAAAGCCATTTCAATTGCGGTTAACTCCAAAGTTCAGCGAGTAAGCGTTTGCAATGCTGCTGAAACCATACTGATCCATAGCGAGATAGCCAAAGAGTTCGTTCCGGAATTAATGCAAGCTTTTAAGTCTGAAGGTGTGACTATTCATGGTGATGATTCATTGGCTGGATACGCCGCTAAGGCTGGAACTGAATTCAAGCCAGCCACAGATTCAGACTGGGCAGATGAGTACTACTCACTCGACATAGCTGCAAAAGTTGTATCTGACATCGATGATGCGTTAGGTCACATACAAAAATGGTCGACTGGTCACACTGAAGCGATTGTTGCTACAGACAGCGCTGCAATTTCTAGATTCACTTCAGAACTTGATTCAGCAGTTGTAATGGTAAATGCCTCAACCCGATTTACTGATGGTGGTGAGTTTGGCTTTGGTGCCGAGATCGGGATTTCAACGCAAAAGCTCCATGCCAGGGGGCCAATGGGTCTCCAGGAGCTTACAACTTCAACTTATGTTGTTGTCGGCGACGGACACACTCGTCACTAGGCAGGTAGTTGCCATTGTGGCGTTTTTTGAATGCCACCCAGCGCAAGCTGAGCAGTCATCTTTCCAATGGTTGGCACAAATTTAAAGCCATGACCTGAACATGGCGAACACACGGTGATTGGTCCACGGCGATCCAATATAAAATCTTCCTCTGGAGTGTTAGTGAATAAGCAAGTAGTTGCAACTGCGGTAGCTAAATCTAAACCTGGAAACCAATGTTCAACGTATTGCTTCATTTCTGCCAAATGCTTCTCACTTATTTCAAAATCTCGATTATCGGGATCGATTGCCTCCCGATCACTCCAGGTGCCGACTTTAAATCCTTCGCCTGGTGTGTACAGCCCGTAGGCGCTGGCTTCAAGTGGTGAGCCACCGCGGCCATTTGCGCCATGATGCAAAAAACTTGGCCATAGTGATTCTGACTCAAGACCAGCGATTGGTTGAAAGTGTGCCGGTTGACCAGCATCAACAATCAACTTTGGAAGATGAACTAAGTTTCCAACTAGTTTTTCCACCCACCCACCAGCGGCTACAACTAATGATGGAGTGCGCCAAGTTTTTGATTCAGTTTCAACAATGGCGTGATCGCCATCTAGATGTATGGAAAGCACGTGTGTGTTCAAGTGAACATCCCCACCAAGTTCTTGCGTGCGCCTGATAAGAGTCGAAACAGTTTTGTCAGCAAAGCAGCGGCCACCGTCTGGACTGTAAATGACGTGGTCTTCAAAATTCATCCCTGGCCAACGACTGTGAGCTTCAGCCGCATTCATCCGCTCGTAACTACGACCAAAGCGATCTAGGCTGACTGCGATCTCATCGATAGCTTCTTGGTAACCATGATCAAGTTGGCCGTTTTGTTCAAGTAAGTGCTCGCCAGAATCCGCTTCGAGTTCACGCCAATCTGGTAGTGCTCGTGCTGCCAGATCGGTATAAAGGGGTGCTCGATAGGAAAGTCGAAAAATGCGCGTCCCACCGTGTGAGCTGCCTCTATCGTGGGCAACACCAAACTGTTCAATTAAGGCAACGTCTTTACCTTGTAGGGCCAGTTGCCAAGCGGTGGCACTACCCATAGCGCCAGCACCGATCACAACATGATCAATGTGTTCCAAGGCAGTTAACCCTTCTGGCTGGGCGATTAA
>CANKTT010000106.1 GCA_947486505.1 Actinomycetota bacterium
ATGAAAAGGATGATCATCAAAGACGACAAGCCAAACATTGTTGCAACTTGGCGTTCAGCGCGAATTGCAGCTTTAGGATCTATGTCAGCCTTACGAAGAACGTGCGGTTCCATCGGAAAAACCGCAATACCGCTAATTAAATCTTTGCCATCTTTGGCGCCGTATGGATCACCGGTTGGGTGCTCTAATTCGTTCATTACTTTGCTTTCGCTCCGATCCATACTGCGGCAACGATAAGTACACCAAGCCCAACAACAAAGATGAACAAACCTTCGGTTACTGGACCTTGTCGTCCGAGGCTAAAGCCACCCGGACTCTCGTTCTTTTGAAGTTCAGCAACGTAGGAGATGATGTGCTGCTTGTCTTCAACGCTCAGAGTGCTGTCGGCAAACACTGGCATTGCCTGCGGGCCTGAGACCATTGCCTCATAGAGATTCTTTGCATCAGCCTTCATTAACGAAGGCGCTTTTCGGCCTTCGGAAAGTGCGCCGCCAACACCGGATGCGCCGTGGCATTGGGCGCAGTTAGTGCGGAATAGCTCACCACCAAGCGCTAATTCTGCATCTGTGGTGTCAAGCATTTCAGCGGTAGGTATGCCTGGGCCAGCACCTAAAGTAGCGATGTACGCAGCTAGGGCAGCAGTTTCTTCTGCGTTGTACGAAGGCATTTTTGGCATGGCCTGGACGCCCGGAGCAGCTAATGGCATTCGGCCGGTACCCACCTGGAAGTCCACAGAGGCAGCGCCAACTCCAAGGAGTGACGGTCCATCTGATGCGCCTTGGGCAGCAAGTCCGTGACAAGAAGAACAGCCTTCGAGGAACAGTTGCTTACCTTGCTCAACTTGAGTTTCAGAACTAGCAACGACCTTGGGTGCTGTCGATGAATTTACCGTGGCATACGCCACTCCCGTGGTGCCTAGGGCTGCAAAAAGTATTGCAGCAAGTGCCAGCGGGTGCCGCTTGTTGATAGCCACAGGATTCCTTCTCTATTTCTCTATTTAAGACTTTTTAACTTGACTATTTAATTAGGTAAATCGTTGCGAACAGTGCAATCCAAACTACGTCAACAAAGTGCCAGTAGTAGGAAACGACAATTGCGGTTGTTGCTTGCTTATGTGAGTAAGTTTTCGTTGCGTAGGTGCGAGCCAGTACGAACAAGAACGCAATCAAGCCGCCAGTTACATGGAGTCCGTGGAATCCAGTTGTTAAGTAGAAGGCTGAACCATAGGCATTTGAGGAAAGTGTTAGGCCTTCATGTACCAAGACTGCATATTCGTAAACCTGTCCAGCAACGAAGTAAAAGCCCATAAGGAAAGTGATTACAAACCATTTTCGTAGGCCCTTAACGTCACCACGCTCGGCAGCGAATACGCCAAGCTGGCAGGTTACTGAGGATAGAACCAAAATCGTGGTGTTGAACGAGGCAAATGGAATGTTAAGAAGCGCTACTTCTTCCGCCCAAAGTTCAGGGTTGACTGATCGTAAGGTGAAATACATTGCAAACAGCGCTGCAAAGAACATCAATTCGCTAGACAGCCAAACAATGGTGCCAATTGACACCATATTTGGGCGTTCGGCTTGGCTTGGGACTCTGATAGCGGATGCGGTACTCACATCACGAGTTTACCCACCACTTAACGGAAAATCCCCACAGGATGGCCAAAACTGCACCAATGTGATCTATTGCATTTCGGGACCTCAAATTACCTTTCAACCTTGCCAGTCAGATACTCTTTTGGGGTGTCTAACAGTGAGCCCACCCTCAAAGTCCTGGTCTACAGCGACGATTCCGCCGTGCGGGCTAGCGTCAAAGTGAGCCTAGGGCGACGCCCATCCGTGGATTTTGGAGAAATTGAAATCCTAGAGTGCGCAACCCAGCCAGCAGTAATCGCAGCGGTCGATTCCAAGCCATTCGATCTACTTATTCTCGATGGCGAAGCTACTCCATCAGGTGGCATGGGCTTATGTCGCCAACTCAAAGATGAAATTTTCAACTGCCCACCAGTTTTAGTACTCGTGGGTCGGGTTGATGATCGTTGGTTAGCGACTTGGTCTCGCGCTGACGCCGTTGTCGCGCATCCACTTGATCCGCGCGCCGTCGTTAACGCCTGTCTGGATTTACTCAAGTCTCGAAATTCCATTTCCCAGTAGGGAAGTCACATTCGCTATGACCGCCGAAGGCTGGAAAGAAATTCTGGGAACTTTAGTCTCCGGAAGTGACTTAACTTTTGATCAAGCATTTTGGGCAATGAACGAGATGATGTCTGGCACTGCTACTGATTCGCAACTAGCTGGACTCGTGATTGGACTTCGAGTCAAAGGTGAAACTCCGCAAGAAGTAAGCGGCATGGTTAAGGCAATGCTCGCCAATGCAATCGAAGTTAACTTAGATCGAATAGCTGTGGACGTTGTTGGCACGGGTGGCGATGGCGCACACACCGTGAACATTTCTACTATGGCTGCCCTAACCGTCGCAGGCGCAGGTATCCCAGTTTTGAAGCATGGTAATCGAGCTATTTCTTCCAAGGCTGGTACTGCGGATGTCCTTGAGGCACTTGGCGTTGCGATTAACATGCCAACCAGTTTGCTTTCATCATGCGTGGCCGAGGCCGGAATTGCATTTTGCTTTGCACCTTCGCACCACCCGGCTATGAAGTACGCCGCAAATGTCCGCAAAGAACTCAGTGTTCCGACGGTGTTCAACGTACTGGGTCCACTTTCAAATCCTGGCCAGCCTGAAGCTGCGTTATTAGGTTGCGCAGATGTGCGTCTTGCACCAGTTCTGGCTCAAGTTCAACTAGATCGTGGATTCAAATCTATTATTGTTCGAAGCACTGATGGACTCGACGAACTTTCGACATCTGCTCCAACACAAATTTGGGATGTGACATCAGGTGAACTCCGTGAGTCAACCCTGTCTCCAAGTGAATTGGGTTTGCAGCCGGCATCTTTAGAACAACTCAGGGGTGGAGATGCCCAGTTCAACGCGCAAGTTGTCCAGGACATCCTGGCGGGTAGGTCAGATGGAAACTTCTCAGCTATACGCGACGTAGTTGCATTAAATGCCGCAGCAACCATGGTTGCCTACGACGCTGCATCGCAAGCTAAGCGATTTGGCGAAGTATCTGATCCGGCAGTAACCCGGATTGCACGGGCACTTCCCGTTGCTTACGGCTCACTGGATACCGGTGCGGCTAAATCGCTATTGGACGTTTGGGTTTCAATCAGTCAGCGTTACGCACTATCCGCCAATTAATTCATTAGCCCTGACTTTGGCATGAATTGGATGCATCCAAGTGTGACCCTCACTGATTTCTACCAATCTGGTCAGCCCATCACCAAGCCACTTAAGAACTAATTCGATCTCGGAAACTAATGTGGGCAAGCGAACGTCAGCAGGTAAAGAGTCCTTTAGTTTTGCGACATATGGTTTTGGGTCTTCGCCAGGGGGAGCCACAATGCCGGCAGCAAATCTTCCGTGCGTAAGGGCATGAATGTCCCAGCCTCCGATTGCATTTTGTTGCGCCGCAATCAACAGCGGAATGGCCGAAATTTGACGCAACCTACTGGATCGGTAAACCCCATCTTCGAATGCATGCATCCGATCTCGGACGACGGCTGCATCCTCAAACTTTTCTTCATGCACTAATTCCAGAATCTTCCCCATCAGCTGGGTTGAAACCTCTGCGGAGTTTCCGTTAAGTACGGAGGTAGCCTCATCAACTATTTCTTCATACCCGACAGTGTCACCACCAGTCATACACGGTGCGATACAACGTTTCATTTCATAGAGCACACAGGGTGAAATCGATGTTTTGTTTGTGATGCGCTCTTTACATTGTCGCAAATCTGTGGCCTGGTGAATGGCATGCATAGCTAGCTCGGCACTACTACCGTTTCGAAAAGGTCCGATGGCAATCCGCTGGGCATCTGGCAAGGTTGATTGTCGTGAAAGTGAAAGTCTTGGAAATCTTTCGCTTGTCATTGTTACCCAAGTAGTTTTTTCTGGATTTCTCGAACGAAAGTTATACGTGGGGCGCAGCTCGTTGATCATTCGTAACTCTCGAATGGTCGCTTCGAGTGGTGTAGCACAGACATGAGCATCAACTCGTTGTGCAAGTTCCACCATAGATGTCATTCGTCGCCGAGTTTCAGCGGCAGTGAAATATGACATGACACGTTTTCTGATGTTTGTTGAAGTGCCAACATAAAGTGGGCGGTTATTTCCGTCATAAAAGATGTAAACACCTGGTAGCTCAGGAAGCCCATCCGCCAGATAACGCTTTCGTCTACGTTTTTCTGTTGCTGGGCCACTAAAGGTTTGTAGTCCCTCTAGATCGTGCACACCTAAATTGCCAACGCGTTCAATCAGTCCATGCAAAACGGATACTGTTGCTCGCGCATCATCTAGGGCACGATGGGTCGGACTTACCGGCGCGCTAAAGAATTGCGCCAGAGTTGCTAGCTTTCGATTCCTGACTTCATCTTTACGTAGAATCTTTCGGGCCAACACCACGGTGTCTAAAACTGCTGGCATTGGCCAGTTGATTTCAAATTTGCTACAGGCAGCCTTCAAGAATCCAACATCAAAAGGCGAGTTATGGGCTACTAAAACTGGTTTATCCCCAGACTCAAAGTTTGCGAATGCCAAGAACTCTCGAACTGCAGTGGCCACGCTGGGAGCGCCAGCAACGTGGTGATCCGTTATTCCAGTCAATACGGAAATGAAAGCGGGTATCGGAACACCTGGAGCGCAGAAGGTCCTGAACTCGCCGACAACTTCGCCGCCACGAACTTTGACTGCGCCAATTTCAGTAATCCCCGCATCAGCTGGTTTGCCACCTGCAGTTTCCAGGTCGACTACCACAAACGTTGTTTGCCATAGGGGCTGGCCGATATCTTCAATTGTCAGCGCTGCGGGAGTAATGCGAGGGAGGGCTGTCCTATTCGGCATCTGAATAGGGCTCTGACTCATATGTGGACTTTACTTGCAAACTCAGACAATTTCAGGGTGGGATCACTCTTGGCACCGTTCCGCCCGAC
>CANKTT010000107.1 GCA_947486505.1 Actinomycetota bacterium
ACTCGGCGACATCGGGCGAAACATGACCGTGCTGGAGTATCGCGGAAAACTTCTGATCGTCGACTGTGGTGTGTTGTTTCCAGAAGAAACTCAACCAGGTGTCGATTTAATCCTGCCGGATTTTGCCTATATTCAAGATCGCCTCGATGACGTAGCTGCGATTGTCTTGACGCATGGGCACGAAGATCACATCGGTGCGGTTCCGTACCTCTTAAAACACAAGCAAGACATCCCAATTGTTGGATCACAGTTAACCCTGGCATTTGTCGAGAGCAAGCTAAAGGAACATCGAATTTCGACCTACACACATGCTGTTAAAGAGGGAATGACCGAACAATTTGGCGAATTCTCGGTCGAGTTCATTGCCGTCAATCACTCAATCCCTGATGCCTTAGCCGTTGCAGTTACAACGGCAGCGGGGACCATTTTGATAACTGGTGATTTCAAAATGGATCAGCTACCCCTAGATGGCAGAGTCACAGACTTGAATGCATTCGCCCGATTGGGTGACAAGGGAGTTGATCTGTTTTTAGTTGATTCCACTAATGCGGAAGTTCCTGGCTTTGTCACTAGCGAAAAAGATATCATTCCCACACTGCAACAAGTAATTGGCGGAGCATCAGGTCGTGTGATCGTTGCATCGTTCGCATCCCACGTACATAGAGTGCAACAGATTATTGATGTGGCGGTTAGAAACAATCGCAAAATTGCATTCGTTGGAAGATCCATGGTGCGCAACATGGCACTTGCAAGTGACCTTGGCTACTTAACAATTCCTGGTGGCGCGCTGATTTCTAGCGATCAAATGGCAGACTTGCCAGACGATCAAGCCGTACTGATTTGCACTGGATCACAAGGTGAACCAATGGCTGCGTTAGCGCGGATTGCGAATCAAGATCATGCAATTTCGGTTGGCACCGGCGATACCGTGATCCTTGCTTCGTCGTTGATTCCAGGTAATGAGAATGCGGTTTACCGAATTATTAATGACCTGACTCGGCTGGGTGCCCATGTGGTGCATAAAGGAAATGCTTTGGTGCACGTCTCAGGACATGCGGCAGCTGGTGAGCTCTTGTACTGCTACAACATCGTTAAGCCCAAGAACGTTATGCCGATTCATGGTGAATGGCGTCACTTGAGAGCAAATGCAGATTTAGCAATAAAGACTGGTGTACCTGAGTCTCGAGTAATGCTGGCTGGAGATGGCATTGTTGTTGACTTGGTAAATGGAAAAGCCAGCATCGTGGGAGCCGTACCGTGTGGCTATGTTTACGTTGAAGGCTCGACCGTGGGTGAAGTTTCTGAGTCACTACTAAAGGATCGTCGCGTACTTGGCGAAGACGGATTCTTGTCAATCGTGGCAGCTATTGATTTTGAAAATCGCAAAGTAATTGCAGGTCCGCAAATTCACGCTCGCGGGTTCAGTAAAGAAGAAAGCGTATTCGAAGAAATCTTGCCTAAAATTAAATCCACACTTGAGGTCGCATTGGCCGAAGGAGTCACGGACTCCCATCAACTTGGACAAATGGTACGCAGAGTTGCTGGCAAGTGGGTAGGCGAGAAGCACCGCCGCCGGCCGATGATCGTCCCGCTGATTATTTCGAATTAAATCAAGGCCAATCGGTTTAAATTTCCGACACGCCGTAACTCTTGGTGCCAGTGTTACTGGAGTGTTTCGGATATATTTGTTATATGGCTTCCCCGTCGTCGGCAAAGACTCGTCCGCGCTCCGCATCAGCGACCCGTCCCCAAGGCCGAAATTCCTCATCTGGCCGCCCGCCAGTTAAGCCACGAAAAAATTCCCCCTCCGCACTTACTTCGCTTGTGCATGGCTCACGCAAATTCATCACAGCAGTTTGGTTGGGCATCGCTAACTTAGTTGGAGCCATTGCTCGCGGTATCGGCAAAAGCGCTAAAGATTTAGATCCGGCACATCGTCGCGATGGTCTAGGGCTCATTTACTTGTCATTAGCCATTGTGGTTGCATCGGTTGTTTGGTTTGACGTTTCCGGTTTTGTTTCTGGGGTAGTTACCAGCCTGGTTACCGGCGCTATTGGAATCTTCGACGTGCTAGCTCCAGTTGCACTTCTTGTGGTCGCAGCACAAATCTTGCGACACCCAGACACTCCGTCGCAAAAGAAGGGCCGACTGACGATTGGTTGGACCCTTCTGTCCTTGAGCGTAATGGGAATAGTTCACATCAATCAGGGAAGCCCGATCCCATCTTCTGGCGCAGTTGCAATGCGTGAGGCTGCAGGTTGGGTTGGCTGGGCAATAACCGCACCATTTATTAGTGCAGTTGGAACCATAGTTACCGTTTTGCTTCTGCTCGTAGTTTCTTTCTTTTCAATTTTGATAATTACTGCAACGCCAGTTAACGCGATCCCAGGCAAGATTCGTTTGATCGTCGCTAAGTTCGATCGAGCTTCCGAGGCCAGTGATTCAGAACCCGCAGACATGACGCATCCAAATGTAGATGCGATTTCTGCAGCGCAGGCTCAACTAGCTCTCGATTTAACAGCTGCACCTCAACGCACTTTATTTAGTCGCCTTCGCCGTAAGAGCGCAGCACCAGCCGATGTTGATCCGGCATTAGCAATTGGTCAACTTGCTGGTGACACCCCATTCGTTACACCAGTAGTTAACAATTTGGTAGCTGAAGAAGTGATTGAGCCGATAGAGCAAGTACCGGACATCACGCAGATGAATACCATCGCTGTCGATGTAATGGCACCAGTGTTATCAAATGATACGCAGGCTGTTTCGGTAGCGCCGTCCATTCCAAAGCCATCTACTTCGACACCATCGCAACCAGCGTCAATGCTTGATGGGAAGCCAAGTAAGCCTGAGCAGCTGCAGTTTGTTTCTGCCTCTAATTACAAATTGCCGAGCGAAGCAATACTTAAGCCTGGTGCTACACCTAAGGCCCGAACCGCTGCAAACGATGCAGTAATCGAAGCGCTAACCCAAGTACTTGAGCAATTCGATATTGACGCAAAAGTTACTGGTTTCCAACGCGGTCCAACTGTTACCCGCTACGAAGTTGAATTGGGGCCAAAGGTAAAAGTTGAACGTGTGACTGCCTTAAGCAAGAACATTGCATACGCAGTAGCAAGCGCGGACGTGCGAATACTTTCTCCAATTCCAGGTAAGAGTGCAATTGGAATCGAAATTCCAAACACTGATCGTGAAGTTGTTTCCCTTGGCGACGTAATGCGCAGTGGCGAAGCAGCGGGTGATCAGCACCCAATGTTGGTCGGACTTGGTAAAGATGTCGAAGGTGGCTTCACGGTTGCCAATTTGGCAAAGATGCCACACCTTTTGGTCGCGGGCGCAACTGGCGCGGGTAAATCTGGTTGCATGAATGCTTTGATCACTTCGATTTTGATGCGATCAACACCAGATGAAGTCCGGATGATTTTGATTGACCCAAAGCGCGTGGAACTGACTGCATACGAGGGCATTCCACACTTGATTAGTCCAATCATTACTAATCCGAAAAAGGCAGCCGAAGCACTTGCCTGGGTAGTAAAAGAAATGGAAGCTCGCTACGACGATCTATCTGCTTACGGATTCCGCCACGTTGATGATTTCAACAAGGCAGTGCGTAGTGGAAAGGTAACGCCACCAGATGGCTCACAACGAGTGCTTCGTCCTTACCCGTACTTGCTTGTAGTCGTAGACGAACTTGCAGACTTGATGATGGTCGCACCAAGAGACGTCGAAGATTCGATCGTAAGAATCACCCAACTTGCTAGAGCGGCAGGTATCCACCTCGTACTTGCAACCCAACGTCCATCTGTGGACGTGGTAACTGGCTTGATTAAAGCTAATGTGCCTAGTCGCCTGGCTTTCTCAACTTCCAGCCTTGCTGATAGTCGAGTGATTTTAGATCAACCAGGCGCAGAGAAACTTGTAGGACAGGGCGATGGACTGTTTCTTCCAATGGGTACTTCAAAGCCAATTCGAATCCAGTGTTCATGGGTGACTGAAGCAGAGATCCGCGCAGTAGTGGCCCACGCCAAAGGTCAGATGGCTCCGCAGTATCGCGAAGACATCGTGGCTCCAATTGCCGCCTCTCGAGAAGTCGACGGCGACATTGGTAACGATCTGGATGATCTGCTAGCAGCTGTTGAATTGGTTGTATCCACTCAATTCGGATCAACCTCAATGTTGCAACGCAAGCTTAGAATTGGTTTCGCTAAGGCCGGCCGCCTTATGGATCTCATGGAGTCTAGAAACATCGTGGGACCTTCTGAGGGTTCCAAAGCTCGTGAAGTCTTGGTGACTTCAGAAGATCTTGCGGGAACAATTGCTTTGATCCGCGGCGAGTAGGCTTCACAGCGTGACCGCTAATCCTCGTGTATCAATCGTTTCTCTTGGGTGTTCGCGAAATGACGTCGACTCTGAAGAACTAGCGGGCAGATTAACTGCTGACGGTTGGAACTTGGTCACTGACGGAGAAGCCACAGATTTAGTTTTGGTTAACACTTGCGGGTTTATCGAGCAGGCAAAAAAAGATTCCATCGACACCATTTTGGAGGCAAGTGAATTACTTGCTGGGAATGGAAAAGTTGTAGCGGTTGGCTGCTTAGCTCAGCGATACGGCAAGGAATTAGCGGCCGAGTTACCGGAAGCAGATGCGGTACTAAGTTTTGATGACTATGCGGACATCGGGTCGACGCTTAGAAAAGTTTTAGCGGGCGAGAGTATCGTTGCTCACACACCAGGGGATCGACGTAAGTTGCTACCAATTTCACCAGTGGATCGACAATCCGTTTCGTCGGATGTATCTACCCCAGGCATGGGCCCACACGTTTATCGAAAGCGGTTGGAGGCGACACCCTGGGCGCCACTAAAGATTGCTTCTGGTTGTGATCGAAGATGTACGTTTTGTGCAATACCGGCATTTCGAGGATCGTTTGTTTCTCGCGATCCAGGTGAGATCTTCGAAGAAGCTGCTTGGCTTGGTGAAAATGGGGTTAGAGAGCTTCTTTTAGTAAGTGAGAATTCAAC
>CANKTT010000108.1 GCA_947486505.1 Actinomycetota bacterium
ATCGGAGCGAAAGCAAAATAATGAACGAATTAGAGCACCCAACCGGTGATCCATACGGCGCCAAAGATGGCAAAGATTTAATCAGCGGGATTGCGGTTTTCCCGATGGAACCGCACGTTCCTCGTAAGGCTGACATAGATCCTAAAGCTGCAATTCGCGCTGAGCGCCAAGTTGCCACCATGTTTGGCTTGTCGTCTTTGATGATCATTCTGTTCATCGTTGCCTACATTAAAGTTCCAGCCGACCTACTGATCACGATTCCTGTTATCGGCACGCTAAATGCAAACCACCTTGCAATTGGATTCACCTTCGGGATGGCAATCCTGCTAATTGGACTTGGTGCGATCCACTGGGCCAAGAAACTTATGCCAGATGAAGAAGTGGTTCAAGAACGCCATGCATTGACTTCAACAAATGAAGAACGTGCTGCTGTTCAGTCCAGCCTTCAGCGTGGCGCGGCAGAATCAGGCTTCAAGGAGCGCAAGATAATCCGTCGCTCACTACTGGGAGCACTTGCACTCTTCCCAGTTCCACTAATCGTGTTGTTACGCGATCTTGGACCTTTGCCAGGCACCAAGTTACGCGAAACTATTTGGGATAAAGGCATTCACTTAGTAACAGATGCGACTTACAAAAAGATCAAAGCCTCGGACATTCCATTGGGTGGCCTTATTAATGCGGTCCCGGAAAACTTGATGGAAATTGAGCACGAAGAGATGAACCTAAACCAGCGCGGTAAGGCTTCGATCATCATTGTTCGCATGGATCCGGCCGATATCGTTTCACAGCAAGGCGAAACCTGGGATTATCAAGGAATCTTGGCTTTCTCGAAGATTTGCACGCACTTAGGGTGTCCAACATCACTGTACCAACAGCGCACTCACCACTTGCTGTGTCCGTGTCACCAGTCTACGTTTGACTTATCAGACTCGGGCAATGTGGTTTTCGGACCAGCTGCACGTCGCATGCCACAACTTGCGATCACAGTTGATGCTGAGGGCTACTTAGTTGCCCAAAGTGGATTTAATGAACCAGTAGGACCTAGTTTCTGGGAGCGCGGATGAGCACAACCGAAGAATCAATACAGGCACCAGCCCACGCTGCGCCTAACTCCAAAGGTGGAGCGGTCGGTTACTACATCGACGATCGCCTAGCTTCGGCTAACTTCACCAAGCGCTTAGTCGACAAGGTATTCCCAGACCACTGGTCATTCATGCTCGGTGAAGTTGCGCTTTACAGCTTCATCATCTTGTTACTTTCCGGTACTTACCTAACTCTTTTCTTCAATCCTTCTATGACCGAAGTTATCTACAACGGTTCCTATGTTCCACTCAAGGGCGTAAAGATGTCTGAGGCCTACTCCTCAACTCTGGCGATTTCCTTTGATGTTCGTGGTGGCCTTTTGATGCGTCAGATTCACCACTGGGCGGCTCTGTTCTTCACTGCAGCAGTATCTGTTCACTTACTTCGAGTTTTCTTCACAGGTGCTTTCCGCAAGCCACGTGAAATCAACTGGGTAATTGGTACCTTGCTTTTGGTTCTCGCTCTACTTGAAGGTTTCTCTGGATATTCACTTCCAGATGACTTGCTATCTGGAACTGGTCTTCGAATAGCCCAAGGAATCATCCAGGCAATTCCACTTGTTGGTACTTATGTTGCCATGTTCTTATTCGGTGGCGAGTTCCCAGGAACCGACATCATGCCAAGACTTTACTCAATCCACATTCTGTTGATTCCTGGAATTCTGTTGGCTTTGATCACTGTGCACCTGATCATGGTGTTCTACCAAAAGCACACCCAGTTCCCTGGACCAGGTCGCACTGAAAGCAACGTTGTTGGCTTCCGCTTGTTCCCGATCTACATGGCAAAAGCTGGTGGCTTCTTCTTCGTAGTGTTCGGTATCACGGTTTTGATCTCTGCCCTAGTAACAATCAACCCAGTTTGGTTATACGGTCCTTACACTCCATCCCAGGTAACAGCCGGCTCACAGCCTGACTGGTACATCGGCTGGCTTGATGGCGCAGTTCGATTGATGCCGAACTTGGAGTCAGTAATCTTTGGTTACACACTGAGCTGGAACATTCTGGTTCCTGCGCTTGTGATCCCAGGCATTATGTTCACTGCACTTGGCCTGTATCCATGGATTGAAGCCTGGGCAACTGGCGATAAGCGTGAGCACCACTTATTGGATCGTCCGCGCAATGCTCCAACCCGAACTGGTCTTGGTGTTATGTCGCTTACCTTCTACATGATCCTGGTTATCTCCGGTGGTAATGACATCATTGCCTCTGCATTTAACCTGTCGATTAACCAGATCACTTGGACATTTAGATTCTTGCTGTTCATACTTCCTCCCCTAGCGTTTGTGATCACCAAGCGAATCTGTCTAGGCCTACAACGCCGCGACAACGACAAGCTGCTTCACGGCTACGAGACTGGTCGAATCCTTCGTTTGCCAAATGGTGAGTTCATTGAAATTCACGAACCAATTGGTGAAGCCGAAAAGGCTAAGTTGCTAGCTAAGGCCGATGTAGTTCCTATGGAATTGCCGTCTGCAGTTGATGCCAATGGAGTTCGCAATCCAAAAGCTGCTAAGTCCAAGGCCCGAGCCAAGCTTTCCCAGTGGTTCTACTCTGATGTAATTCCAACTCCAACAGATGAGGAAATGCGGGCAGCAGCTGAGCATGCAGCCCATGAATTGCACGAAGCTGAATCTCACTTAAAGCAGATCACCAATCATTAGTAACTAAAGAAAACCCCGCCTGATTTTCCAGGCGGGGTTTTCTTATGGGAAAAATCCTTTAGTTGGGTGTTCCAATCAGTTCCTAGCCAGGGTGGATCGGCGCTCGCTTGCAAAAGCCTCGGCAAATGGGTCTTCAAACGCTCTCAGCGGACCCACTGCGCACTGCAACACTGCGTCAGCCAACTCGGGGTTTCTAGCCAGAACTGGACCATGCATGTAACTGCCAAAAACATTGCCATGCCAAACACCTTCATACTTATCGAACCCATTGCCAATGCCGCTACGCACTAGTCCTAGCGGTGGCATCTCTTCTCCCAGCCGCGTCAGGCCTTGATGATTTTCAAAACCAGTAAGCATTGGCAATCCGCCACGACTTGGTTGAATTACTAGCTCCCCTACACTTCGTCGCGACGAATCATAAACAGTGTGGGCGTCCACTAAGCCAAGGCCAGAAGTAACTTGGCCACTAGAGTCCGGCAATGACTCTCCAATGATTTGAAAACCAGCACAAATAGCAAGCACGGTTGCGCCACCGGCCGCGGCATAATTCAGTCCACCATCAAGCTTTAGCATTTCTAATGCTGCTGACTGTGGTCCGTCTTCCCCACCGCCTAGCAGGTAAATGTCACCTGACCTTGGAACTGGCATTCCTGGAGTCACTTCCACTAACTCAACTTCTAAACTACGGGCTTTTGCTCTATGAACCAGAATCTCGGCATTGCCTTGATCGCCGTAGGTACCAAGTAGATCGTGATACAGACGCACAATAATGAGGCTCATTGCGCACCAATCTTACCTTTAGAATTTCCCATTTCAGCAGCAAGTAGATCTTGGAATGCGGTGTAACTAACAATCGCCTGAATAGGTTGGTCGGAACAAACCGCAACGGCCTCTGCAAAACCTGAAGCAACTGATACATCAATTCCCTGCACGCTTAACCGATAAGCGATATCTAGTCGCCTCTCCCCAGTGCAAATTACTTTCCCACCAAGCAACTTGGAGTAGTCGATGTCCCAGAGCCAGGAAGTGTCGCGACCGTCTATCCCGCGGGCATTCACAGAAAGCACAACTTGACCGGCGGTTATGTCTCCTAGCGCCTGCCTCCAGCTCTCTGGGTTCTTGGCTAAGTGGGTCGGTACTTTTCTGCCAGGGACTGAAAACTCATGAATTCGATCCGGAGACTTACCAATCAGTTCTTGCGCTTCGTCGGCCAGAATTTCTGCGCCCATCAATCTGGCTGCTTCAATGACTAGGACTGCGTTGCGTTGAGGTCCATTGAGGCGCTTGTCAGCTCGTACATCCGGCAACTGCGCTCCTAAGCCACATGGACATGAATAGTCCCCAGTTGACCAATCCAATATGGCGGCGCAGTTAGGGCAGGTTGCCGCATCAGGATGTCTGCGGCCATTGAATGAAACCCGGATCACATGGCCAGCATTTGCAACCGCATACTCGAGAAACGGATCATCTCGATCTATCACGATAGTGACGTCATCCTGAGTGAATGTTTTGTGCCACAAGGTGGCAACTTTGCGAACTTCCCCTGTTCTATGTAGTTGGTCTCGGGAAAGATTTAGCAGGACTACGACCTTAGGCGAAAGCTTTTGGTACATCTCTGGCAGATACATTTCATCGCATTCGATAACTGCGAATCGATTTCTAGGTTTCTGGGCTAACAAGGCTGCAATTCCAGCCGGCATGTTGGCACCAGACTCACTGGTGCTGACACCTTCACCTGCAAAATCCCGAAGTATCGTTGCCAAGTTCTTGGTGGAAGTGGTTTTTCCGTTAGTTCCGGAGACTAAAACTACGTCCCGGTTAGAACCAAGTTTTGTAATTGCTTTTGAGTCGAGCGCAAGAATTACTCGGCCACTTAACGTCTCACCGCGGCCGCGCCCAAAACTTACAGAAAGTTGACCTGCGAGCTTTCCAGCTAAACAAGCTGTAGCGAGTCTTAGGGAGCCAGCCACAATTAACGTTGCGTTGAATTACTTTACGAATTGGCCACGGTAGTACTCGAAAACCAATCCATAAATAGCCATCATTAATGCAAATAGCCCAAGAACCATCATCCATCGTGCGAAGACAAAGCCCAACACAAAGATGAAGGTTGAAGCACCAATTGCAAACGGCCACCAAGAATGTGGTGAGAAGAATCCGTAATCGGTATCAGCATCAGAGATCAATGCATATTCGTTATCTTCTGGAAGTGCACCAACTCGCTTTGATGTAAACAACACATAGAAGGCAATCAAGAAAGCTAGCCCG
>CANKTT010000109.1 GCA_947486505.1 Actinomycetota bacterium
GTAACGTCTGCGATACCAGTGATTTGAGCAATCAGCACGATCATTACTGATGAACTAATTGAATACTCAACCCAACGGAAGTAGTTGCGCTTTTCCTCCAGGCCCTTGCCGTAGCGACCGAAGAATTGTGGGCTTGCGACGATGAAATGAGCCAATGCAGAAAGTCCAAGGAATAGTGCGACCATCAGTGCCAATGGAGTTTCGAACACGATGATTGGTTCAGAGTAAATCGTTCCTGGCGGACCAGCCATGTAGGTCGCAGTAACCGGAAGACTGAAGTCTGTCGATAGCGCCAACACCGCTGCCATCTGCAAAAGGTGTACAACACCAGCAATTAGGTTGAATCGACGAAGACTTGGAATCGTTAGTTTGCTCATGTCTTAAGCGTAGTTTGGGTTAATGGCAATCAACCCATTTGAATCACTTAATTCATGCCAGAAAACAACAACTTAACTGGCTAACTAGGGAACAATTACAAGTTTTCCTTGAATTTCGCCCTGATGCATAAGTTCATAACCTTGCTTTGCATCCTCAAGTGCGAATACTTGTTGAATGTGTGGACGCACTCCCGTGTCGCCCAAGAACTTGAGCAGGCCCTCGAATTCGACGCGGGTTCCCATAGTCGATCCGACAACTTCAAGTTGCAAGAAAAACAATCGATTTAAATCGGCAGGGGGATTCGCTCCGCTGGTAGCACCACAGATAACGATTTTTCCGCCGGGTCGAAGACTACGCATCGAATGTGACCACGTAGCTTCGCCAACACTTTCCATTACGGCATCAACTTTGCCCGGTAATCGGGCACCGGATTCAAATGCTTCACTAGCACCGATCGACTTTGCGTATTCGCGCTTAGCTTCATCTCGAGAGGTTACCCAAGTAACGAAACCAGCAGCACTCGCAAGTTGGATAAGTGCAGTGGCAACACCACCACCTGCTCCTTGAATTAAAACGGTGTCACCTTTTTGCAGCCCGGACTTTGTGAACAGCATCCGATATGCAGTTAGCCAAGCAGTAGGAAGGCAAGCCGCTTCTTCGAAGGTTAGGAAATCGGGTTTTGGAATTACGTTGTAAGCCGGAACTGTAACAAATTCGGCATGGGTGCCATCATGAACTTCACTTAGGAGGGATCGCTTTGGGTCAAGAGTTTCATCGCCTTTGGAAGGATCGCCAAGTACCGCATGGACGATGACAGCTGAGCCATCATCTAATGTGCCGGCAGCATCAGAGCCAAGCACAATTGGAAGATTTTCTGGAGCAGTAGCTACTCCACGCAGAGTCCAAACATCGTGATGATTGATTGCAGCCGCTTTCACTGCAACGCGAACCCAACCTTCAGGTATCACCGGATCCGGATGCTCACAAATTGAAAATCCTTCAAATGGATTTTCTTGATTTCCACTAGTTGCAACAACAGCGCGCATTATGCATCTTCCTCATCATCATCTAGTCGAGCTAGCCAGGTTGCCAGTCGCTCAGTTGGTACTTCAAAGTCAGGGAAAGTGTCCACAAATTCGCGCATGCGTTCCGCTAACCATTCAAACGTGACTTCTTCTTCGCCACGACGCTTTTCTAATTCTTCGATTCCTCGGTCAGTGAAGTACATGTTTTGCCTATCCGGAATTCGATTAACTAAATGCCTGGGCAACGAGCGCCTGTTGCTCTAGTTCGCTGCGATGGTGTGAGCCAACAGCTGGGGAACTAGAAGCAGGGCGAGAAATTCCAGTAATCGCGCGATTGATTGCAGCAGGTAAGTTCATCGCCATAAAACTCCAGGCCCCCTGGTTCGCAGGTTCTTCCTGAACCCAACGAACGTTAGCCAAGTTCTTGTAACGAGCAAGTTCTGGTGGCAAGGTAATTGTTGGCAAAGGGTACAGACGTTCAAGTCTGACAATTGCTACATCTTTGCGACCTAGCTTCTCGCGCTCAGCAGCTAGGTCGTAATAGACCTTTCCACTGCAAAGCAGTACTGAGGTCACATCATCTGGATTTACAGTTGTGTCACCAATGATTGCCTTAAATGTGCCTTCGGTGAAGTCGCTAACTTTTGATGTCGCAAACTTTGCTCGAAGTAATGACTTGGGAGTAAAGACAACCAATGGTCGAGTAAGTGAGGACTTAACTTGCCAACGTAGTAAGTGGAAAAAACTGGCTGGAGTAGTCGGCATCGCAACGGTTATGTTGTCCTGGGCGCATTGCTGCAAGAATCTTTCCACGCGCGCACTTGAGTGATCGGGTCCTTGGCCTTCATATCCATGTGGAAGTAAAAGAACAACGCTGCTCTTTTGCGCCCACTTTTGCTCACCAGTGGTTATGTATTCATCGATGATTGTTTGGGCACCATTTGCAAAGTCACCAAACTGTGCTTCCCACATCGTTAAGGCTTCTGGTCGAATAACTGAATATCCATATTCAAAGCCCATTGCCGCATATTCGCTCAAGAGGGAATCGTAAACATCGAGCTTGGCTCCGGCTTCATAGCAAGTCTTGAGTGGCTTGTATTGCCAGCCAGTTTGCTTATCAACAATTACTGCGTGACGATGTCCAAAAGTCCCACGGCGGCTATCTTGGCCGGCCAATCGAATTACGGTCCCTTCCGTAAGAAGTGAACCGAGCGCTAAAGCTTCACCCATACCCCAATCGATAGCGTCAGTTGCAACCATTTCAGCGCGCCTTGCAAGTTGCGGTGCTAACCGAGGATGCACGGTGAATCCTTCAGGCATATTGACCTGGCTTGCGACAACTCGGTCAATCACTTCACGTGTTGTGGCTGTTGGAACTTCCCAAGTTGGAGTTTGTGGTGCGAGGGTTTGCTGGCCGGTCGAGATAACTTCAGAAGCTGAGGAATTGAAGTGCTCAGCAGATTCCGATTTTGTTGCCTGGAACACACCTTCAAGTTCATCCTGGTAGTGCTTTAGCGCTGCCTCTGCTTCGTCCAAGGTTATGTCGCCACGACCCACCAGAGATTCAGTGTAAAGCTTTCGCACTGAACGCTTTTGGTCGATGATGTCGTACATAAGTGGCTGAGTTAAAGACGGGTCATCAGCCTCATTGTGGCCACGACGTCGGTAGCAAACTAAGTCGATAACAACGTCTTTATGGAATGCCTGTCGGAAGTCATAAGCCAATTGCGCAACGCGTACGACGGCTTCTGGATCATCACCATTGACATGGAATACCGGAGCTTGAATGGTTCGCGCCACATCTGTTGAGTAAACGCTGGTACGGCTATATTTTGGTGAAGTTGTGAATCCAACTTGATTGTTAATCACTAAGTGAATCGTGCCGCCAACGCGGTATCCCTGCAACTGACTCATTTGCAGAGTTTCGGCAACGACACCTTGACCGGCAAACGCGGCATCTCCATGCATAAGCAATGGCAATACCGAATATTTGTCTTTTTCGCTTGCTTCGGATTGGGCGATAATGTCTTGCTTAGCGCGCACAATGCCTTCGAGTACTGGATTTACTGCCTCAAGGTGTGAAGGGTTAGCAGCTAGATAAACCTTGACCTCCTCGCCACCAGCAGCCTTGTATGTTCCCTTAGTTCCCAGGTGGTACTTAACGTCACCTGATCCTTGAACAGATTCTTCCCCGTAATTACCTTCAAACTCATTGAAGATGCGGCCGTAACCTTTGCCAGCAATATTGGCCAGAACATTTAGCCGTCCGCGGTGCGGCATGCCAATGCAGACTTCATCAAGTTGGTCTTTTGCGGCCTCAATCAGGATTTGATCCACAAAAGGTATCGCGCTTTCGCCACCCTCAAGACTGAATCGCTTTTGCCCTACGTACTTGGTCTGCAGGAAACTTTCAAATGCTTCAGCTTCATTTAGTTTGCGAAGAATACGTAGCTGTTCATCGCGGTCAATTTTGTCTTGTTTGCGTTCAAGGCGATCCTGAATCCACTTGCGCTGCTCTGGATCCTGTAGATGCATGTATTCGATGCCAATAGTGCGACAGTAGGCGTCACGAAGGGTTCCCAAAATATCACGAAGCATGGCAAATGGTCGGCCACCAAAACCACCGGTAGCAAACTCACGATCCAAGTCCCAGAGAGTCATTCCGTGATTTGCAATGTCAAGATCTGGATGAGATCTTTGGTGGTATTCAAGTGGATCTATGTCTGCCAACAAATGCCCACGAACTCGGAACGCATGAATCATTTCTTGAACCCGAGCGGTTTTGTCTAGATCAGCATCATGTGATGTTGCAAGATCCTGGGCCCAACGAATTGGTTCATAAGGAATCTGGAGCGCACGGAAAATATCATCATAGAAGCCGTCGGCACCAAGCAGCAATTGATGTATGCGACGCAAGAAGTCTCCAGACTGTGCGCCTTGAATTACTCGGTGATCGTAAGTGCTGGTGAAGGTCATGATCTTGCTAACAGCATTTCTAGCTAAAGCGTCTTCAGAAGCACCTTGCCATTCAGCTGGGTAATCCATCGCTCCGACGCCAATAATGACGCCTTGTCCAGGCATCAAACGTGGAACGGAGTGGACGGTTCCAATGGTTCCAGGATTTGTCAGGCTGGCAGTAGTTCCTAGGAAATCTTCGACAGCAAGTTTTCCAGAACGCGCTTTACGAATCACATCTTCATAGCCGGACCAGAAAGCTGCGAAGTCCATGGAGTCAGCAGACTTAATGCAAGGAACTAGCAACTGGCGGGAGCCATCTTCTTTCGCAAGGTCAATTGCAAGTCCAAGTCCAACTTGTTGATGTCGGGCAATCGCTGGTTTGCCATCAACGGTTGTGTATGAAACATTCATGTCTGGCATTTCGCGCATTGCTCGAACAATTGCAAACCCAATTATGTGAGTAAAGCTAACTTTTCCACCACGGCCACGTGCCAAGTGATTGTTGATCACGATTCGGTTATCAACCATTAGCTTTGCTGGAACTGCGCGCACTGAAGTAGCA
>CANKTT010000110.1 GCA_947486505.1 Actinomycetota bacterium
ACCGCGGTGGAAACAAGTACCACGGTCGAATTGCGGCCCTAGCTGATGGCGCCCGCGAGGGCGGCCTCGATTTCTAAGTCACGAAGGAAGTAGGAAAAGTTATTATGGCTGCTAACCAACGTGGTGGTGAAACTCGCGAAGGCGGTACCGATCGTCGCGAACGTCGTGATCGTAATGATCGCTCTCAGGCACCTGTCGAGAAAAGCGCATTCGTAGAACGCGTCGTTGCGATCAATCGGGTATCAAAAGTTGTAAAGGGTGGTCGTCGCTTTAGCTTCACCGCTCTAGTTGTTGTCGGTGACGGCGATGGTCGGGTAGGCGTGGGCTACGGCAAGGCAAAGGAAGTTCCTGCTGCTATCGCCAAGGGTGTCGAGGAAGCAAAGAAGAATTTCTTCACAGTTCCTCGCATCCAAAGCACAATCCCACACCCAGTAAAGGGTGAAGCTGCAGCGGGAGTCGTAATGCTTCGTCCGGCAGCTCCTGGTACTGGTGTTATTGCTGGTGGACCAGTTCGCGCGGTACTTGAGTGCGCTGGAATCCATGACATTCTTTCCAAGTCACTTGGATCAGATAACGCAATCAACATCGTTCACGCAACTGTTGCTGCACTGAAAATGCTAGAACGCCCAGAGCAGGTAGCTGCTCGACGTGGACTGCCGCTAGATCAGGTTGCTCCGGCCGCTTTACTTCGGGCGAATGCAGAAAAGGTCGGTGCGTAATGGCACAACTTAAAGTAACCCAGCTAAAGTCCGACATTGGCGGCAAGCAAAATCAGCGCGATACCTTGCGTTCACTTGGCTTGAAGCGAATTGGCGACACAGTTGTTAAAGAAGATCGTCCAGAAATTCGTGGCATGGTTAATACCGTTCGTCACTTGGTCAGTGTTGAGGAGGTTAAGTAACCATGACACTTAAGGTTCATCATCTTCGCCCGGCTCCGGGTAGCAAGACTGCCAAGACACGCGTAGGCCGTGGTGAAGGTAGCAAGGGTAAGACAGCAGGTCGCGGTACTAAAGGTACAAAGGCTCGCTATCAAGTTCCGGCTCGCTTCGAGGGTGGCCAAATGCCACTTCACATGCGTACTCCAAAGTTAAAGGGATTCAAGAATCCATTTGGCACGGAATACCAGGTTGTTAACGTTGCACAGATCAATGCACTGTTTCCAAAGGGTGGAGATGTAACTATCTCCGACTTAATCAAGGCTGGCGCAGTCCGCAAGGGCGAACTAGTAAAGGTGCTTGGCCAGGGAGACATCGCAGTATCTGTGAATGTAACTGCAAATGCTTTCTCAGAATCAGCTAAGGCGAAAATCGCTGCAGCTGGTGGTTCAGTAACTCAAATCTGATTCATTTGACTTCGACAGCAAATACGTGGCGGTCGAAGTCAAATGGTTTCCTAACCATCAAGTAAAAAGGAGGCAACAGTGCTTAGCGCATTTGCGGCCGCATTCCGAACTCCGGACTTGCGTCGAAAGTTACTGTTTACCCTGGGAATTATCGGACTCTTCCGGATTGGTTCCGTAGTCCCGGCGCCTGGCGTGAGTTACACGGCGGTTCAAACTTGTGTTGATACGGTTCAAGATAACACTCTTTACGGACTGATCAACCTGTTCAGCGGTGGCGCATTATTGCAACTTTCGGTCTTTGCTCTTGGCATCATGCCTTACATCACAGCAAGCATCATTGTTCAGTTGCTGACGGTTGTTATTCCTCGTTTGGAAACTTTGAAAAAAGAAGGTTCCGCAGGTCAATCCCAGATAACTCAGTACACGCGATTCTTGACAATCGGTTTAGCGGTTCTACAGTCGACCACAATCATAACTTTGGCTCGCACACCAGGACGCTTGTTCCAGGGATGTAACGAACAGCTGTTGCCGGATCAGTCTATACAAATGCTGCTGACCATTGTTGTGGTTATGACCGCAGGAACTTCATTGATTATGTGGTTTGGAGAATTAATTACGGATCGTGGCGTCGGAAATGGAATGTCGATTCTGATTTTTGCTTCGATCATTTCAACTTTCCCGGGTCAGCTTGTTTCAATCTTTACGATTGATGGCTCCTTGAAGTTCTTGCTCGTCCTCTTGATAATCGGTGTGACAATTGTGGGAATCGTTTTCGTGGAACAAGCTCAACGACGTATCCCAGTCCAATATGCGAAACGTCAGGTTGGCCGTAAGTCTTATGGCGGTACTTCGACATATTTGCCAATTAAGGTTAATCAAGCTGGAATCATCCCAGTTATCTTCGCCTCATCATTGCTGTACCTTCCTTCATTGATTGTTCAATTAACAGGCTCGCAGGCCGGATGGGCACAGTGGGTTTCGACATACATGGATCCAGGTCGTGCGGGCTATCTGATTACAAACTTCCTGCTGATTCTTTTCTTTGCGTATTTCTATGTCTCGATCACTTTCAATCCAGAAGAAACCGCTGACAACATGAAACAGTACGGTGGCTTTATTCCTGGAATCAGATCAGGCAAACCAACCGCGGACTACTTGGCATATGTTCTAAACCGAATCACTTTGCCGGGAGCTCTTTACCTTGCAACTATTGCAACTCTGCCTTACTTGGCCTTTGAAGCCCTAGGTGTAGGCACCAGGTTTGCATTCGGTGGCACGAGCATTCTCATCATCGTAGGTGTCGGCCTTGATACGGTTAAGCAAATCGAGAGCCAATTGCAGCAGCGCAATTACGAAGGATTCCTTAAGTAATGCGGTTACTCATAATGGGGTCACCGGGAGCTGGTAAGGGCACACAAGCAGCCATGATCTGCGAAGAGTTTGGCATCCCTCACATCTCGACAGGGGACCTATTTCGCCTGAATCTAGCGCAGGGCACAGCTTTAGGACAAGAAGCTAAAAAGTACATGGATGCTGGTGAGTACGTTCCAGATTCAGTTACGAATGGAATGGTCCGCGAGCGCCTAAAAGAGGCTGATGCGCAGGATGGGTTCCTACTGGATGGCTACCCGCGAACTGTTTCTCAGGTTGCAGAGCTAGACGGCATGTTAAGTACAACGCCACTAGATCGCGTCATTGAACTAACGGCAGACACGGATGTGGTCGTCAAGCGGTTATTGGGTCGGGCGCAAGAGCAAGGTCGTACGGACGACACCGAAGACGTGATTCGTAGGCGTCTAGAAATTTTCGAAGAGCAAACTGCACCACTAACCGCTCTATACAAATCACGCGGTCTGCTTGTCCAGGTAGATGGGCTTGGGGCCGTGGAAGACGTAACTGCGCGAATTTCTGCTGCGTTAAATAGTTAGTAGGACCAATTGTTTGGTCGAAAAAGTAAGTTTGAGATAAAAACTCCTGAACAATTCTTTTTGATGCGCAAAGCCGGACTTGTTGTTGCAGACGTGCTTGCTCGCATGCAAGTCGAAGCAGTGCCTGGAGTAACGACCGATCAACTTGATCGCATCGCGCGAGAAATGTTAAAAGCCGCCGGAGCTGAATCATCTTTTCTTGGCTACTTTGGTTACCCCTCGGTTATCTGTGCTTCAGTAAACGAAGAAGTGGTTCACGCAATTCCAAATCCACGAGTTTTGCAAGATGGCGACATTCTTTCAGTTGACTTCGGCGCGATTGTTGAGGGTTGGAATGGTGATGCTGCAGTAACGATCGAGATAGGCACTCCAGTTGATAAGCAAACCGCACTTAGCAAGACAACCGAACTTTCAATGTGGGCTGGCTTAGCAAAAGCAGTAGCGGGAAATCGACTTTCTGACATCAGCCATGCGGTTGAAAAAACAATTCGCAACGCAGGTTCGTACGGAATTCTAGAAGAGTATGGCGGCCATGGAATTGGAACCAAAATGCACATGGATCCACTCGTTCCGAATTATGGTGAGCCAGGACGCGGTCCTGAGCTAGTTGTTGGAATGGCGCTTGCCATCGAACCGATGGCAACCTTAGGTAGCCGTCACGTCCGCACCTTGGAAGACGAATGGACTGTAGTAACTACGGATGGATCGCGCGCTGCGCACTGGGAGCATACGGTCGCAATTACTGAAGATGGCCCATGGGTACTAACAGCTCACGACGGGGGAGCTGAGTACTTCAAAACAAATGGAATCCCTAGCCCAGCGGAAAAATACGCAGTTTGAGCCAGCAATTAAGCCAAATTTAAGATTTGGGTTGGGCTAATACTTGAAAAACCCTTATTTCAATAGGGGGTCAATGCCAGGATTTCATGTTTTGCAGGGTATTGCCGTAACATCGGTCGTCGGTCCTCTTGCAATTCCGTAAGGGAGCCGCTTCTAAGGGAGTACAAGACCTTTATGGCCAAAAAAGACGGCGCCATCGAAATCGAGGGCACTATCACCGAGGCTCTGCCGAACGCAATGTTCCGGGTAGAACTCGAAAATGGTCACAAAGTACTTGCACACATTTCTGGCAAGATGCGTATGCACTACATCCGTATTTTGCCTGATGACAAGGTTGTTGTGGAGCTATCTCCATACGACTTAACCCGTGGAAGAATTGTCTACCGCTACAAGTGATCAGGATCTAAAAAGTGAAGGTTAATCCCTCAGTTAAGCCAATGTGCGACAAGTGTAAAGTCATTCGTCGCCATGGTGTAGTCATGGTTATTTGCGAAAACCCACGCCACAAACAGCGTCAGGGATAAGCAGTATTCAATTGGTTTAGCCCAAAAGCTAAACAACGACATAAGACGATCACCCGATCCCGAATGAACGCGTGCGTGAATTCGGAACGACACTCTCAGGTGTGTAAAGGCTGAGAACCTTGTCAGGCGGCAAGGAATGGTGAACGTGCGAGACCTTTACCACGAAAAGAA
>CANKTT010000111.1 GCA_947486505.1 Actinomycetota bacterium
CAGTATCTGGGATTACCAAACCTGAAGCGGTGGTCTGCTCGGCTTCTAGTGACTGAACGAGGATGCGATCCTCAAGTGGCTTAATGTTGACCGACACGTCGTGTCTCCTGTTATTACTCGATTTGAATTAGCACCCGAGGCTTTAGAGTGCTAATCCAAATGTAAGCAGGTTTTGGCACTCGGTCAACTTGAGTGCCAGACCAAGGCCTCGCCTGATTCAGTCGGGCCAAACCATAGGAAATCCTCAGGTTCTGACGCCTTGGCAGCGAAAATCGCCTGGATCTGCGCTTTTGCTATCGGGTTAGAAGTTGAAATCTGGCCGGCTTCTGAATCTTGAACCGCGGCCATGCACTCAGCGACTACAACGAGCCGACTGTTAGATCCAGCTACCTGCAAAATCTCGGCTTCTAGTACCTCAGGGTCTGTTTCATCCCAACTTTGTGCCCAGTCATCGGTAACCGAGTAGCCGTGGCTCGCCTGCAGAACACTTGAGTCTTTGAATTCAGAGATCTGTTGGGCAGTAACTGGAATCCAAACGCGCATGGGTCCATTCTTGCCTATAGACAGGTAGGTGTCAGGATGTACCCATGGATGCAATTACACATGTTCCCGTCCCCTACAACGAGCCAATTGGCACATTTGCCCCCGGCACACCTGAGCGAGCTGGCTTGGAGCAAGGTCTTAAGGACCTTGTTGCTACAACTCACGAGTTACCGAACGTAATTGGTGGTAAGAAAGTTATGGCCTCAGGTGAAAAGATCGAGGTCCGCAGTCCACACGAACACTCACGAGTACTTGGTGTCACTGCAAACTCAACCCAAGCGGATGCCACTAGTGCGATTGCGGCGGCAAAAGCTGCAGCCCCAATGTGGCGCGACCTGCCATTCGATGAGCGTGCGGCTGTAATTTTGCGCGCTGCTGATTTGCTTTCTGGTCCATGGCGTAACAAAGTTTTAGCTGCAACCGTTTGGGGTCAATCCAAAACTGCTTACCAAGCTGAAATTGATTCAACTTGTGAATTGATCGACTTCTGGCGATTCAACGTTCACTTCGCTCGTCAAATCTTGCAAGAGCAGCCAGTGTCCTCACCTGGCGTCTGGAATCGAACCGATCATCGTCCACTCGAAGGTTTCGTATACGCAATCACACCATTTAACTTCACTGCGATTGCTGGCAACCTGCCAACTGCACCAGCGCTGATGGGTAACACGGTTATCTGGAAGCCATCCCCTACTCAACAAGTTGCCGCATCGATCACGATGGATCTTTTGATGGCTGCTGGTTTACCGCCAGGCGTCATAAACATGGTTACTGGCGACGGCATTGCAGTATCTGATGTTGCACTGGCTGATCCAGATTTAGCTGGTATTCACTTCACTGGCTCAACACCTGTGTTCCAGCATCTATGGAAAACTGTTGGGAATAACATTTCCAACTACCGTTCTTACCCGCGCTTAGTTGGCGAAACCGGTGGCAAAGACTTTATTTTTGCTCACCCTTCAGCTGAACATCGCACACTCATCACTGCGATGATTCGTGGGTCATTTGAATTCCAGGGCCAAAAATGCTCTGCGGCATCTCGCGCATATGTGCCACGCAGTATCTGGAATGTAATCAAGGATGACTTCTTGTCTGAAGTTGAAGGCATTAAGCAAGGTCACGCATCTGACTTCAGTAACTTTATGACTGCAGTAATTGATGAGAAAGCTTTCAAGCGCGTAAGCGGTGCAATCGATCGCGCCCATGCTGACAAGTCAATCGAAGTTGCAGCAGGTGGAACTTATGACGGCAGTGAGGGTTGGTTCATTCGACCGACAGTACTTGTTGGCAATGACCCAACTGCTGAATTCTTTACTGACGAATACTTCGGACCAGTGCTCGCCGTTTCGGTTTACGAAGACAACAACTGGCGCGATGCCTTGGCCCAAATGGAAGGCATTGCTAAGTACGCGCTGACTGGAGCGATCATTGCGCAAGATCGGGATGCGATCAACGAAATGTCACATGCCCTGCGATTTGCTGCCGGTAACTTCTATGTCAATGACAAGCCAACCGGCGCAGTCGTGGGACAGCAGCCATTTGGTGGCGCTCGCGCTTCCGGCACTAATGACAAAGCTGGAGCGGCACTTAACCTGCAGCGTTGGACTAGCGATCGCAGTATCAAGGAAACTATGGTTCCGGCCCAGCATTACTCCTACCCATTTATGGGTTAGGTTTTGTCGTCAATCCTGATCACTGATGGCAACTGCGCTTTTTGTCAGCGCACTGCCAAAAAACTTGCTGGCATAGTTCCAACAGGTTGGGTGAATGTTCCGACTACTGAGTTAACCAATACCTATGGTTTGACCCAAGAACAGCTGGAACGTTCGGTTTGGTTCATCGAGAATCCTGATTCTGATTCTGAGCAAAAGCGTTACAGCGGTGCAAAAGCAGTTGGAAAAGTTTTGCGAATTCGCGGCAGACTTTGGGGTGGCCTTGGTTGGCTATCTTTTATTCCGCCAACTTCTTGGATAGCCGCGGGAATGTATCGCGTAGTTGCGAACAACCGAAAGTTCTTTAGTCGTTTTGTTTAGTTAACGAAAGTGGCTTCGGGCTTTAGTTCGATATCGAACTTTGCTTTAACTCCAGCGACAATGTGGTCAGCTAGTTCGAAAATATCCGCACTAGCTGCATCGCCACGATTTGTAATTGCCAAAGTGTGTTTGCTGGAAAGTGCCGCACGGCCGTTCAAGGTAAAGCCCTTATTGAATCCAGCTTGTTCAATTAACCAAGCGGCACTTACCTTTAATGATCCGTCAGCCTCTGGCCAGTTAGGTGCATTTTCTGGTGCTGTTGCAACTCGTGGATTCATAAAGAATGAGCCAACACTCCAAGTGTCATAATCAGCTGAATCTAGAACCATGCCTTTGCCAGCACGAAGTTCTAATACGGCGGTTTGTAAATCTGAAGTACTCACCCGATCGCCAAGTTCAACGTTCAGTTTCGCAGCTAACTCGTTGTAAGCAATCGGCGCCGACATAGTTCCAAGTGGCAACTGAAATGTAACGCTCAAAATGACCCAAGTATCTGGCTGCTTCTTAAAAATAGATGTGCGGTACCCAAACTCGCAGTCCGCGGCAAAAATTGTGTCAACTGATTTAGTCTTGCGATTCCAGGCTCTAACTTGGGCAATTGTTTCGCTGACACTTTGTCCGTAAGCGCCCACATTTTGAATTGGGGTTGCGCCAACAGTTCCTGGGATGCCAGCTAGCCCTTCAATCCCGGTCCACCCGTTGGCTACCGAGGTTGCCACGAAATCATTCCAGTTATGCCCCGCAGCAACGGTTACCCAAGCTCCAGCACAAGCAGATTCATCGTTTTCAAATCCTTGCGATTCAATCTTGATGACATCTCCATGGAAAGTGTCACTAACTAAAACGTTGCTACCGCCACCCAGAATCCAGGCACTGGGATTTGCTGAAACGGCTTCAATGATTTCTGTTTCTGAGTTTGCGACAATTAGCGATTTTGGCGTGCCACCCACGCGCAAAGTAGTCAGTTCCGCAAGACTGCGCATCATGCTCCTATTGTGCTAGTCGCACAGTGGCTTTTGCTAAACCTAGGACTTTTGTTTCACCAAAAACTGCGCCGAGTTCAACTTGAATCGTGCCATCGTCATTAATCTGGGCAACTTTGCCAGTAAAGCTAACGACTGAGCCTTCAGCAGTATTTGGAACAATCACTGGACGAGTCATACGAACTGAATAGTCAATCACAGCAGTCGGATCGCCAACCCAATTCGTAACAACCTGAATCGCGCGGCCCATGGTCAGCATGCCGTGGGCAATTACATCGGGTAGCCCAACAGACTTTGCAAACTCTTCGTCTTGATGAATTGGATTTTGGTCACCAGAGGCATTTGCGTAGGCAACTAAGTCAGCTCGAGTGAAAGTTAAATCCAATGCAGGTAGTTCCATGCCGACTGAAACGTCTGAAATCTTTAATGTCATGCTTCTGGCCCTCGCACAACAATCTTGGACCAGCCGGTAACAACAAGTTCGTCACCAGAAAAAACGTCGGTCTTAAAAGTTGCAATCTCATTAGTCCCTAGTGGCTTAATTTCTTCCACTGATGCACTAACTGACAATTCGTCACCGACGCGAATTGGTCTAAGGTATTCAAACTTTTGATCGCTGTGCACAAGACGTGAATAATCAAGTTGCAGCGCAGGATCATGGAATGCCGCATCCATAGCATTCATCGTCACGACAATAGGAAAGGTTGGTGGTGCGACAGTTCCGTCTGCATATGCAGGATTGGTGTCACCCAAGGCCTTAACAAATGCCGAGATGTTTTCTGAAGTCACCAAGTAAGGCTTTGAAGGTGGATAGACATGACCGATCATGTCGTGGTTCATTCCCATGGGATTCCCCTAAACAATAAACGCGCGTTAGTTAATTAACGAGTTTCCTTGTGCAAGGTGTGCTTGTTGCACTTTGGGCAATGCTTCTTGATCTCTAGGCGGTCAGGATCGTTACGACGATTCTTGCGTGAGATGTAGTTGCGGTCTTTGCAGTCTTCGCATGCCAAAGTGATCTTTGGACGAACGTCGTTACGTGCCATGGTCGTGCCTTTCGTTTGAGCAGTTACACGTGGTGTGTAACTGGTCTTGCCTTTACGTACCGAGGGCCGGACTTGAACCGGCGACACAGCGATTATGAGCCGCTTGCTCTACCAAGCTGAGCTACCCCGGCTTAAAACCGTGCGTAAACACGGCCTTCGAGCCCCCTGTCAGAATCGAACTGACG
>CANKTT010000112.1 GCA_947486505.1 Actinomycetota bacterium
AAGAACTCCAAACCGTCATTTGGCTCACCGGCTGCATACTGCCCAACTTTGGTGGGACCTGAAGGTCCAGTCAGGAAAACATTTCCTTCGTCATCTACATAGCCAAACTCGTTAGTTGTTGTCATGACGCGTCCTATTTCTCGGGTCCCATGCGGGCTCTTGGTGTGCAATCCAATTATGGCGTAGTTGAAGCCTTGCTAATGACGACCGCTTGGCTTGGCAGGCCATCGGAAGAACCGTTCAAAACGCCAGCAGATGCTACGTTATCGATGACATCCAAGCCTTCGGTGATAGTTCCCCAAACTGAATAATTAGGCGGAAGTGGTGAGTCTTTGTAAACCAGGAAGAACTGACTGCCATTGGTGTCAGGACCACTGTTTGCCATTGCGACCGTGCCGCGCGGGTAAACGTAGTTTCCATCCGTTCCGGCTGTGGGCAGATTCTCGTCAGCGAACTTGAACCCAGGTCCACCCGAACCGTTACCAGCAGGATCGCCACACTGAAGAACAAATATCCCCTGGGTAGTTAGTCGATGACAAGAAGTGTTGTTGTAAAAACCTTGGTTAGTGAGCCAAGCAATGGTGCCAACTGTTGAAGGCGCCTTGGAATCCGTTGCAAACTTGATTTGGCCGCAGTTTGTGTCCAACGTAAATTCACTTGCAGTAGGTAGATCGGTCGTTGCGCTGCCATACGTAATGTTGTCGGCACGAACTTGAACGGGTTCCTGACAGCCGGCGATTGGAGCGTTCGTAGAAATCGCGACAGGAGTTGGAGCAGAAGGCGAACTCGCTGCTGGATCGGCGATTATTTGATCAGATTTGTTGTTGAAGTAGCTAGCAAGGACAAGTGAGCCGATTACCAGAAATCCAATAACCGCGAAACTTACAAATCGGTTACGGATTTGCCGGTGGGCACGACGTTCTTGTTGTCTTGCGAATTTCGCTCTGGCTAGTTCGCGTTCTCGTTTTGAAGGCACAATTCATCATTCTACGGTGCCCAGGATTTGCGCAAATTCACGGTAGCCTAGGGGAATTCCTAGTAACAGGTGCGTGGTTATGTTAATTAAGAGTTTCGGTGCAGGTCCATGGCAGACAAACTGCTACGTCATAGCACCAAGTGCAAATTCCGAGTGCATCATCATCGATCCAGGCTTAGGTAGCGCGCCGGGGATTAAGGAGATTATATCTGAGCACAACTTGAAGCCAATTGCCACGATGTTGACTCATGGTCACATAGATCACATGTGGTCGATTTTTCCGATAGCTACCGGGTATGGCATACCTGCGTACATCCACGGCTCTGACCGATTCCTACTAAATGACCCAGGTGCTGGCGTATCTGTTGAGACAAAAAATGCCCTGATGGAAATGATGGCCAGCGACGATGTGTTTGCTGAACCAGAAGACACACGTGAAGTTACGGACCAAATGTCCATGGAATTAGCTGGGCTAAAGTTCACGGTGCTACATGCGCCTGGTCACACTCAGGGATCGATCCTGTTTGATTTTGATGGCGACGTAAATCATGTGTTCACAGGGGATGTTCTTTTTGCTGGAGCGATTGGGCGCACTGACTTGCCTGGCAGCTCTCCGAAAGACATGGACACTTCGTTGCGTGATGTGGTTTTGAATTTGCCAGATTCATCATTGGTGTTTCCGGGACATGGTCCAGCCAGCAACATGACGGTTGAAAAGAGCAGTAACGAATACTTACTAAGAGTGGCTAAGGGCCTTAGTGCAATATGACCGATTTGTTTAAGGCTCCAAAGGGAACTTATGACGTTACGCCGCCATTCTCGGCGCTCTGGTTAGCAGTTCGTGATGCGCTTTCCACTCCGCCGCAAAACTCTGGATACGGATACATTGAAACGCCAATATTTGAAGACACTGCACTGTTCGTCCGTGGTGTTGGCGAATCAACCGATGTAGTTTCTAAAGAGATGTACACCTTTGAAGATAAAGGTGGCCGCAGTCTCACACTTAAGCCCGAAGGAACCGCAGGGGTACTACGCGCCATGCTAGAGAACCGAATGGATCGCGGCGCGCTACCAGCAAAAGTTTGGTACACCGGCCCGCACTTTAGATACGAACAGCCGCAGTCTGGAAGATACCGCCAGCACACGCAAGTTGGCGTAGAAACTATTGGATCCTCAGATCCCGCGCTCGATGCTGAAGTTATTTGGATGGCTCATCATGCGCAACGAAACATATTGGGATTGAAACAGGTTCGCATCTTGGTTAATTCACTGGGCTGTCACGAATGTCGACCGGGTTATCGAAAGCTCTTAGTTGAGTTCTTAGACAAGTGTGATTTGGATGAAGCAACTAGAGCTCGCGCAGTCATTAATCCGCTACGGGTTCTAGATGACAAGCGCAAGGATGTCCAGGATCAATTGGTAGATGCGCCCTTAATGCCCGATCACTTGTGTGCATCTTGTTCCGAGCACCACGAAAAGGTCGTCGGATATCTGGATGTTCTGGGAGTTCGGTATGAGAAAGCTCCACGCCTGGTAAGAGGCTTGGACTACTACGTGCGCACCACATTCGAATGTCTTCACGATGGGCTCGGTGCGCAATCGGCAATTGGTGGCGGTGGTAGGTACGACGGGTTGATCGAAACCTTGGGTGGCCCAGCTATTGGTGGCGTCGGTTTTGGGTTAGGCGTGGATCGCACCTGCTTAGCGGTGCAAGCAGAGGGTCTACAACTAGTCGATGAAGCAAGTGCTGACGTGTTCTTAATCCCGGTCGGGCAAGACGCAATCACCAAGATTGTTGGACTAGCTGGCGAGATTAGATCAGCTGGAATTAGTGCTGACATTGCTTATGACGGAAGGTCTATCAAGGCGGCCATGAAGAGTGCAGACCGAAGTGGTGCGAAGTTCGCAGTACTTATTGGTGAGGACGAGATTGCTAATTCGAAAGTTGTAATCAAAAACCTGGTCGATGGATCGCAGGAAAGTCTGGCCCTAGACTCTGTAATAAGCGTTTTACTTAATCGAATCAAATAATCCCAACTAAGGACCCTGAATGCTAAGAAATACCAATGCTGGCGCGCTCCGTTTAAGCGATGTTGGTTCACAAGTAACTCTGGCTGGTTGGGTAGGCAAACGTCGCGATCACGGTGGCATTGCGTTTCTAGACCTGCGCGATTCCAGTGGCACTGTTCAAGTAGTGGTTCGTGATGAGGCCGTTGCTGGGGAACTTAGATCTGAGTTCTGTCTTCAGATCGTAGGTACGGTCGAGGCTCGCCCCGCAGGTAATGAGAACTCTGAGATTCTTACTGGTGACGTTGAAGTCATCGCAGACTCGGTCGTTGTTTTAAGTAAGAGTGCGCCATTACCGTTTCCGATCGATGATGCCATCAATGTAGGTGAGGAAACTCGCCTTAAGTATCGCTACCTGGATCTTCGTCGCCCATCCGCGGGAAATATCTTGCGGATGCGCAGTGACGTAAATCGTCTAGCTCGCGAAGTGTTGCACGATTGTAATTTCGTTGAGATTGAAACTCCGACTTTGACGCGCAGCACCCCTGAAGGTGCACGTGACTTCCTAGTTCCAGTTCGACTGCAACCAGGCCATTGGTATGCGTTGCCCCAAAGCCCGCAGCTGTTTAAGCAGCTGCTCATGGTTGGTGGCATGGAACGCTACTACCAAATTGCCAGATGTTACCGCGATGAAGATTTCCGCAAGGATCGTCAGCCAGAATTCACTCAGCTTGATATCGAAATGAGCTTCGTCGAGCAGGAAGACATTCTCGAAGTTGGCGAAGCCATTGTGCGCAGTCTTTGGCAAGGCACCTTGAACTACACAATTGGCGACATACCTCGCATGACTTACTTCGAGGCAATGGATAAGTACGGGTCCGACAAACCTGACTTGCGCTTTGATATTGAATTGTCGGAGTGTACTGATTACTTCAAGAACACCGAATTCCGTGTGTTCCAAAATGAATATGTCGGCGCAGTTGTAATGCCAGGTGGTGCGGACCAACCACGCCGAGCATTTGATGCTTGGCAAGAGTGGGCAAAGCAACGAGGCGCTAAGGGTTTGGCATACGTAACATTCGATACTGACGGAACTCTTGGCGGTCCGGTTGCAAAGAACCTTTCAGACAGCGAGCGAGACGGCCTAGCGGCTCACCTTGGGGCTAAGCCAGGAGATTGTGCATTCTTTGGTGCTGGCGATAAGTCCGCTACTCAGCAACTCCTTGGAGCAGTTCGCCAAGAAGTGGGTGAGCGTTGTGGTTTGATCGACGAAAGTCAATGGGCATTTCTATGGATCGTTGATGCTCCGATGTTTGAGAAGACTGACGAAGGCGGCTGGACGGCAGTGCACCATCCATTTACGTCACCAAACTCGGAATGGGTTGACCGATTTGAAGAAGCGCCAGATCAAGCTTTGGCGTGGGCATACGACATCGTATGTAATGGCAACGAAATCGGCGGCGGATCCATCCGTATTCATCGCAGCGATGTACAAGAGCGGGTTTTCAGTTTGCTTGGTCTTAGTGACGAAGAAGCTCGTGAAAAGTTTGGCTTCCTACTTGACGCGTTTGCCTTTGGTCCACCACCACATGGTGGAATCGCTTTTGGCTGGGATCGCATTTGCATGCTGCTTTCAGGTGCCACAAGCCTTCGAGACGTTATTGCATTCCCAAAGACTGGCGCAGGATTTGATCCGTTAACGAGTGCACCGACTCCAATTACTGATCAACAACGTCTTGAGGC
>CANKTT010000113.1 GCA_947486505.1 Actinomycetota bacterium
ATAGTTCGCTTTCGCAAACTGCGCTTCGAGAAGCTAAAGAAGAAATTGGACTTCACCCAGAATCAATTGAAATCATCGGAGAACTTCCACAACTTTGGATTCCACCATCAAATTTCAAGGTAACACCAGTTCTTGGTTGGTGGCACAGCCCGCACGAAATTACAAACATCGATGCCAATGAAGTCCAAGCAGTTCATCAAATTCCGTTGGTTGATTTGATCGACCCGAAGAATCGCACTCGGGTTCGACATGTAAATGGTTCCTTTGGTCCAGGGTTTCACGTTGAATCAATGTTGATCTGGGGATTCACAGGCGGACTAATCAGTCGCCTTATGGATATCGCAGGGTGGTCGACTCCTTGGGATGAATCACAAATTGTTGAACTGCCAGCCCCAGCACCAAACACCGAAGTAACAAGTTGAATCCGCTCTACCTAGATCTAATTTTGATCGGCTTTGCAGTTTTCATTTTGGTTGCCGGTTGGCGGCGCGGATTATTCGTAAGCGTATTCTCACTTGGCGGATTGATTTTTGGAGCCTGGCTAGGCAAATCGGTAATCGATATAGTTAGCGGCGCGTCAACAGCTACGTCGTTAACTCGAACTGGGTTAAGTGCAGCCACCTTGTTTATCTGCATTGGTTTTGGCAGCGCTGCAGGTGGCTTTATTGGCCGTCGGATACGTAACATCTTCAGTTGGTCACCAATTAGGTTGTTAGACAATTTGTCAGGCGCCGCACTTTCACTGATTGCCTGGTCGATAGTTTTTTGGTTACTTGCCACAACATTGTTGGCAGCCCCCGTTTCTTCCCTTACTAACACCGTTTCACAGTCAAAGGTCTTAAACTACCTCGAGCAATACATGCCAATGTCTGTTCGAGATGGCGTGGAATCGTTGCGAATCTATGTTTCTGACTCAGGCTTGCCTGAAGGTTTGGCAAATGTTTTGCTGGCCCCAGCAGTTGAACCACCAGACTTAACAACAATCGATGCACCGGCAGTAATTGCGGCCCTGGAATCTGTGGTCAAAGTTGAAGGGACCACGGAAGAGTGCGGCACTCGACTGACTGGATCAGGATTCGTTGTCGGTCAAGATCTAATCATCACAAATGCGCACGTTGTTGCCGGGGTTGATAATCCAACGCTTCGGGTTAAGGGAAAAGGGAAAGCATTTGAAGGGATGGTGGTCTATTTTGATCCAGCCCGCGACGTTGCAGTTATTAGAACAAAAGATTTCCCATCGGTTGCGTTGCGAATCAGTGAACCATTAGTTCGGGGTGAGAATGCTGTGGTAGCTGGCTTTCCCGGCGGCGGACCACTTACTTTGATTCCAGCCAGAGTCAGAAGTGTCTCTGAATCCAGCGGAACTGACATTTATGGCAAAGATCCAGTGACTCGAGAGATTTACGCGATCTCGGCAGACATTAAGCAGGGAGATTCTGGCGCGCCAATGTTTGCCATTGACGGCACTGTTGCTGGATTAGTTTTCGCCTCCTCGGCAACTGATTCCGAGACTGGCTACGCCTTAACGGCCAAAGAGTTTATGGTTGGAGTTGAAATAGCCAGGACTGCGACGAAAGCAGTCGATACAGGAGAATGCTCTGGTGTCTAATTCACAACTTCCACCGGCAGTAACTCGACTCTGGACTGAGCCAGGTCTTCGTAAACGTGCTGACGTGATGTTCAATCTTTTGGCTGATGTTGATCGTAACAATGTTTCAAATTTGATAAACCAACTCGCGACCCTAAATGAGTTCTGGTTAATAATGAGATTGCTCGATGCGGTTGACTATGGCGCACCTGCTACTGCTGCCACAACAAGCCGACCTGAAATCCACGCAAAGATTCGAAACCTCGCACGCCTTGGTGAAGCGGTACTAAACGTTGACACGCATGATTTTGAATCCTGGTGTCAGGACGATCAGATTCCGCAGCACATTAGAGATGACTTAGCACTGCGGACCTGGCCGCTAAAGATGCAAGATGAAGCCACTGGAGCACTTCATTCTTTGATTCCAACTTTCGAGTTATTGTTGGAAGTTTTTGAAACCCGAATCCTTAAAGGCGACATCAGCATGGGCCTTTCCATAATTCACCTGATGACCGAGTATTTGCCCCTTTTGGGTTGGGAGCAAGAGTTAGGCCATGCCGGAAATCCAAAACAACTTAGCCAGTACCTATTGCAAAAGGATGTGATGTGGCAGAACGATGACTGCCCACTAAATAGACAACAACGCAAAGCATTTGAAAGCGTAATCACTGCTAATGACTCGCAGAAAAACTGGAGTATCTATCTTCGCGATAATCATTCTCGAGTCGCAGCATCATTGAGTGTTTGCGCAGGTGTGCCAAACCCAATTTCAGAAGTTAGTGGACAGCGAACTTGTAGGACACCGTGTGCAATCCGAAAAGGTAATACAGATTTAGCTTGGGCTATGGTCTTGGTCCGCAGACTAAAGGATTCATCACTGCTAACTCTTCGTCACGATGCCCCAGTTGGACACTTCTTTTCAGTGCCGCAGGAATCCGAGATTTTGGCGAGTTGGGAATCAACATGGCAAGGCTTGATTGCAGATCGGGATGAAGCACCGGCGCCACAGAACCCGCTGCGCTCAGTAACTAGGACTGGCGCATTGGCTGGCTTTCCAGAATTGCTAGGAATAGTTGCAGGACTAGATGGACCCATGCGTCCCTCGAATTTAGTTACAAAAATTTCAACCGAGATTAAGGAACTAACTGCGTAAGTGGAAGCCAGATTCATAGAAAAATCCCAATTTAACTTGACCCGAGCCTTAACAAAGAGAACTATCGTTGTTAGATCAACAGCGGAAAGTAAGCGATCATGAAAGTGTGGAAAAATGAGCGGTGAAGCGTTAGAGAATCTGTCTCACGAAGATCGAGTGTTTTTCCCATCGGAAAAATTTGCAGCTCAGGCAAACGGCAAAGCTGATCTGTTTGAAAGCGCCAAGTCCGATCGCGAAGGTTTCTGGAGTAAGCAAGCTGAAAATCTTCAGTGGGATACCAAATGGAGTCAGGTTCTCGACTGGTCAGATGCTCCAGTATCTAAATGGTTTGTTGGTGGAAAACTAAACGTTTCGGTGAACTGTGTGGATCGCCACGTTGCTGCCGGAAACGGTTCCCGAATAGCGATTCATTTTGAGGGTGAACGTGGCGACACACAAACGGTCACTTACAAAGACTTGCTTGATTCGGTAAGTCAAACTGCAAACGCATTAACGGAATTAGGGATTAAATCTGGCGATCGTGTTGCTATCTATATGCCGATGATTCCAGAGGCAGTAATTTCGATGCTGGCTTGCGCACGTATTGGCGCACCACACTCCGTCGTATTCGGTGGATTCTCCGCAGAATCACTTCGTAGCCGGATTGAAGATGCTTCGGCAAGTTTGGTGATTACGGCAGATGGTGGTTTCCGAAAGGGAAGTGCTTTCGGCCTAAAGGTCGCAGTCGATGAGGCAATTGAAAATATGCCAAGTGTTAAAAATGTCGTCGTCGTAAAGCGCACTGAACAAGAAGTCAATTGGAATAGCGATCGTGATATTTGGTGGGATGACATCGTTGGACGCCAACCAACAACTCACACGCCACAAGCTTTTGATTCCGAACACCCACTTTTCATTCTTTACACCTCTGGAACGACTGGAAAACCAAAGGGAATCTTGCACACCACTGGTGGTTACTTAACTCAAGCGTCGTACACGCACCGAGCGATTTTTGATTTGAAGCCTGAAACCGATGTTTACTGGTGCACTGCAGATGTTGGCTGGATCACTGGGCATTCATATGTAACGTATGGACCACTTGCAAACGGCGCTACTCAAGTTATTTACGAAGGAACTCCCGATACTCCACACAAAGGTCGCTGGTGGGAGATCGTTGCTAAGTATGGTGTGACAATTCTTTACACGGCGCCGACCGCAATTCGCACGTTCATGAAATGGGGAGACGAATTCCCGCAAGCACACGACCTATCAAGCCTTCGACTGCTTGGAAGTGTTGGCGAGCCAATTAATCCAGAAGCTTGGATGTGGTACCGCGAAGTTATCGGCGCGAACAACTGCCCAATCGTTGACACTTGGTGGCAAACCGAAACTGGCGGAATCATGATCAGTCCACTACCTGGTGTTACGGGAACAAAGCCAGGTTCTGCAATGGGACCTATTCCAGGAATCTCTGCCGAGATTCTTGATGATTCTGGGGTAGCTGTCGGACACGGCAGTGGTGGGTATTTAGTACTAACCCAGCCATGGCCGGCAATGCTTCGAGGTATTTGGGGCGACATGGAACGCTACAAAGAAACTTATTGGTCGCGATTTAAGTCACAGTACTTCGCAGGTGACGGCGCTAAATGGGATAACGACGGTGCGATCTGGTTACTTGGTCGTGTCGACGATGTGATGAATGTTTCTGGACACCGCATCTCAACAACCGAGGTTGAATCAGCATTAGTTTCACACCCAACGGTTGCTGAAGCGGCAGTCGTAGGTGCTAACGATGAAACAACTGGACAAGGAATTGTCGCATTCGTAATCTTGCGGGCCGGGTCTGAAGACGGACCAGGCGTTGCACAAGAATTACGCGCTCACGTTGCCAAAGAGATCGGCGCAATCGCACGTCCCCGCCAGATTTTGATCGTTGCGGAATTGCCAAAGACACGTTCGGGAAAAATCATGCGTCGCTTGCTTCGGGATGTTGCTGAAAA
>CANKTT010000114.1 GCA_947486505.1 Actinomycetota bacterium
GAGGGTTCCCGTAACCACAATGGTCAGTCCTGCTAACGGCATCGGTCCGGATTCAACTTGCCCTTGTTCTAGTACTACTCCGGAGTCTTTCCATTTTTGAATGATGTCAAGGTGCCAAGGTTCGGCAAACCATTGTGAGATTGAATCAGCAATCGTTTGCCCGATTCCTTCAACGCGGGCTAACTGCTCGGCTGGGGCCTGCGCTATTTCATCGAGGCTATTGAATTCACGGGTCAGCGCTTGGGCGGTCGGTGGACCAATGTGGCGCATCGACAAAGCGCAGATAAATCTCCACAACGGCTTGGTTTTTGCTAGCTCTAACTGACTTAGCAAAAGCTTTGCATTTTCTGCTAACTCGCGATTAGCACCCTTAACAAAGAAATCGCTTCTTTGCAGATCATCGGCAGTCAATGCAAACAAGTCACCTTCATCAGAAATGACTTTTTCTTCAAGTAATGCGCGCGCTGCCTTTTCGCCAAGTCCCTCGATGTCAAGCACACTGCGCGAACCAAGATGTTCAAGCCTGCCGCGAAGTTGCGCTGGACAACTTCTGGTATTTAAACACCTTAAATCTTTATCGTCTTCTTTTTCAGTAGCTAACTTGCTGCCACATTCAGGGCACTTAGTTGGCATAACGAATTCGCGTTCACTGCCATCACGTAATTCAACAACTGGGCCGAGGATTTCTGGAATCACATCTCCGGCTTTACGCAAAAAGATCATGTCCCCAAGAAGAACACCTTTACGCTTTACTTCATATCCATTGTGCAAAGTTGCAAAAGACACTGTAGAGCCAGCAACCAGTACTGGTTCAACAGCAGCACGTGGTGTAATTCTTCCAGTCCGCCCAACTTGAACGCCAATGTCTATCAGTCGAGTTCGCACCACAGTTGGCGGATACTTAAATGCAATTGCCCATCTAGGTGCGCGAGCTGTATAGCCAAGTTCTTGTTGCTCATTCAGGCTGTCGATTTTGATAACTACGCCATCAATATCGTGCTCGATATCATGTCGATGTTCGCCATGATGCTTGATGTAATCCTTAACTTCCTTGACGGACTTAACAACTTTCACTCGATCCGACGTTGGTAATCCCCAACTCTTTAGAAGTTCATACGCATGAGACTGCGCGGAAATCTCTAAACCCTCATGGGCACCAATTCCATGCACGATCAATCCCAGGCGGGATAGGGCACTCTTAGCTCGATCTAATTCTTCAACATGCTTTGCAAGTGATGCTGCTTGCTTGGAATCTGCAGTCTTTCCTTCGGCTCGCTTGGTAGCCTCAGCTACCGCTTCTAGTCGATTATCGATTCTCTGGCGCAAGGTTCCGGCTGCAGCATTTCGTGGATTTGCAAATGCAGTTCGGCCAGTTGCAGTAACTTCTAAATTGATTTGATCAAACTCAGCCAAAGAGAAGTAAACCTCGCCTCTAACCTCAAGCAGTTCAGGAAACTTTGTACCTTTAACGGCTTTTAGTTTTCGAGGAATACAAGTTAGATACTCCAGGCTGGCAGTTACATTTTCACCAACGCTGCCACTACCCCGCGTTGCAATAGTCTCGAGTTCACCATTTCGATAAACCGCATTAATCGCTAAGCCATCGATCTTTAACTCGCATAGGAAATTGTGATTACCAACTCTGGCAAACCAAGCATCAAGCTCAGCATCATCAAAAACGTTATCTAGACTCCACATTTTTGTCGGATGCTCAAACTCACCAAACTCTTCAGTGGCTTCACCACCAACACTTTGAGTTGGGGAATCGGCACTAACCAATTCAGGATGCTTTTCCTCTATCCCAACCAGTTCCGCAAAGTACTTGTCGTAATCTGCATCAGAAATTGTTGGCTTGTCATGGCTGTAGTACTGAGTTCGAGCTTGTTCAATTAGCTCAACTAGTTCGTCACGTCGCTTGCGCACAGCGGCTGGAATGCTCACTGATCTACCTCCACTAATGCGCGCGAAACCTCACTTAATGATTCCATTCTCTCGCGAGCCTCTGACAGTGGCATGTCTATTAGGTCGCATGGGGGCGATAAAACTATGTGAGAGTTCCAGTCTTCATTCGAATACCCGATTCGCCCACCAAGTCGTCGGACTCCAGCTACGGCGCGAGCTGTGGTTGATGGCTCGATACCTAGAATCACAAACCCACCAGCATCAATCTGCTCACCAAGGTAATCGGTGGCCATGTCTCCGACTAATGCCACATCGTATGAGATTGCAGAAAACCCAGATTGGCGAATTAGGTCGAATGGAATTTCATCAGCACAACTGTGAACAATCGTGGTGCCTGAATGAGCACTACGAACTGCTTTCAATGTTTCGCCAACTGTGGTTGGTTCGACGGCAGCATATGCAGCCCAACCACTTTGAGTTGGGACTGAGCCGCGCAACACGTCTCGAAGCAACGGTTCATCAAATTGAAGTGCGATTCGTGCCTGCGGCAGTCTTCGGGATACGTCGGCAACGTGACTTTCTACCGCGCCTATTAATGCCTGGCCAAGATCCGAAACGGCGCCTAAATCGCGAAGTAACTTCTCACCAGATCTAATTTCGATGCTGGCAGCTAAAGTCCAAGGACCAACCACCTGGATTTTAAAATCACCTTCGTAACCCTGGTATACCGCTTCAATTTCATCTAAGTCATGGCTCATAAATGACGATGCTCGCAACATGTCTTTGCCTCGAGCGCTCGTCAGACGCCAGCCAGTAGGAACCGTTGATACTGAAAAGTCACTGGAGATTTGAGAAATCAACCCCATAGTGCGCCCGATCATTTCGGCGCCCGGACCACGCTCTGGGAGTTCAGCTAGGTGTGGGAAATCAGGACAGACGTCGCGGATAGTTACTGCAACTTCATGAACATCAGTTCCTGGCCACGCACCGACTCCAGTTACCGTTGCTGGTTGCACTAAACGGATGCCGATCGACGTGACCGAGAAACTGTAGCGCTTCCGATCACACGGGTTCCGTCATAAAAAACTGCAGCTTGGCCAGCTGCTAGGCCGCGAAGATAATCATCAAGCTGAACTGTGACTAGGTCATCATCGCCAATATGAAGTGTTGCGGGCAATGCATCTCCGTGTGCTCGAATCTGAACATGAATTCGGGTCCCACTGGCTGGAACTGGTCCGGCCCAACGTGGCTTAATAGTTTCAATTAAGTCGATGTCTAAAAGTACTGGTGGTCCAACCATTACAACATTGTTCTTAACATCCACATCAACGACGTAACGGCGTTCGCCATCCCCTGTTGGATTCCCAAGTGCTAGGCCGCGACGTTGCCCAACGGTAAATGCGTGAGCACCGGCATGCGTTCCAACTTTGTTTCCAGTTTCGGCATCAACAACAACACCTGGAACAGATTCAATCTGCCTAGAAAGCCAGCCTGCAGTGTCGCCATCTGGAATGAAGCAGATGTCGTGACTATCTGGTTTTGCTGCCACCAGAATTCCGCGGCGATCGGCTTCGGCTCGAACTTCAACTTTCGTACTATCGCCTAACGGAAACATTGAATGTGCAATTTGTTCGGCAGTTAACACGCCTAGTACGTAGGACTGGTCTTTTAGTGGGTCTATTGCGCGGTGAAGTTCTGGACCGTTTTCACCTTGAAAGATTTGAGCGTAGTGACCGGTAACAACCGCATCAAAACCAAGTGCCATTGCTCGTTCCAAAACTGCTTCAAATTTGATGCTTTCATTACAACGCAAGCACGGATTCGGGGTACGACCAGCGGCGTATTCAGAAATAAAGTCTTCGATTACCTTTTCCTGAAATTCTGAGGACAAATCCCAAACATAAAACGGGGCACCTAGCATGTCAGCAGCTCGGAAAGCATCATTGGAATCTTCGATAGTGCAGCAACCGCGAGCACCGGTTCGATGTGATTGAGGATTTCTTGAAAGGGCTAGGTGAACTGCAGTTACATCGTGTCCCGCATCTACGGCTCGAGCTGCTGCCACCGCAGAGTCAACGCCACCTGAAAGTGCGGCAAGTACTCGCATCAGACACGCACCGGTGCGGTAGTTAACTTTGGAACCCCGGCGCGCTGAGCTCTTTCAATTGCACTGGGTAAAACTTCGATGAGTTTGTCTATGTCAGCCTGCGTTGTTGTGCTGCCGAGTGAGAATCGCAATGTGCTGCGCGCCGCGTCATCATCTGCTCCCATTGCAAGCAGTACGTGTGAAGGTTGCGGTACGCCTGCATTGCACGCTGAACCAACAGAACATTCCACGCCCTGCGCATCAAGCAACATCAATAACGAGTCTCCCAAACATCCAGGGAAGATAAAATGGGCGTTGTTGGCAAGTCGATCGGTCTTTGATCCGGTGTAAATCGCATCTGGTGCAATCTGCTTGACTCGGTTCACTAAATCATCACGTAAGGCTGTTACTCGAGCAACGGCTTCGTCTCGCCGCGAAGTTGTAATTTCAAGCGCAGTTGCGAAACCGACAATTGCTGGTGCATCTAAAGTTCCAGATCTAACATCGCGCTCTTGACCGCCACCATGGATCAAAGGTGTGACATGACAATCACGACTAATGATCAAAGCACCAATTCCATGCGGGCCACCAACTTTGTGTCCAGAGATTGTCATGGCACAAACTCCGAGCTCAGAAAAGTTTAGA
>CANKTT010000115.1 GCA_947486505.1 Actinomycetota bacterium
GAACCAATGACCAGACTTCGCAAAGTTATCGCAGAGCGGATGGTTGAATCGCTTCAGATTTCTGCACAATTGACTTCCGTGGTTGAGGTTGACGTAACTCGTATCGCATCACTTCGCAATCGATCCAAAGCGGCATTTGAATCGCGGGAAGGTGTGAAACTTTCATTCTTGCCATTCTTTGCTAAAGCCACATGTGAAGCTTTAAAGCAATTCCCTAATGTGAACGCAACGCTAGATCAAGAAGCCGGAACCGTTACATATTTCGATGCTGAGCACGTGGGCATTGCAGTTGATACCGAGCGCGGCCTGCTCGTCCCAGTGATTCGTGATGCTGGTGACCTCAACATCGGTGGTTTAGCTCGCAAGATAAATGATCTGGCGGAACGCACTCGCACCAACAAGTTGTCCCCCGACGAACTAAGTGGCGGTACCTTCACAATCACTAACACTGGAAGTCGTGGTGCGCTGTTTGATACTCCAATCATCAACCAGCCGCAGGTTGCCATCCTGGGCACCGGTGCAGTTGTTAAGCGACCAGTTGTTACGACTGATGACACTGGAGCTGACGTAATTTCAGTTCGCCAGATGGTCTACTTGGCATTGACTTACGATCATCGATTAGTTGATGGCGCAGATGCCGCTCGCTTCTTATCAGCCATTAAGGCTCGATTGGAAGAAGGCGCATTTGACGCAGACCTTGGTCTCTAGTTTCAACTCGCCTAATCCCACATTTCGTAGCAAGGTAACAGTATGCGCATAGTTATTGGTGGTTCCTCGGGACTTATTGGCACTGAACTAGTTGATTCACTCCGCAAGGATGGACATGAAGTGCTTCGACTGGTGCGACGAAAGCCAACAGCTTCGTCTGAAATTTACTGGAATCCAGCCGCAGGTGAGCTTGATTTCGCACAGTTAGCCGGTGCAAACGTAATCATTAACCTTGCTGGTGCCGGTGTTGGAGATAGTCGCTGGACCAACAAATACAAAGCAATGATCCTTTCTTCGCGCGTTGATTCAACTTCCTTGTTAGCAAAAGCTGCAATAGAGACGAAGCCCGATGTCTTTGTCGCTGGCAGTGCAATTGGTTGGTACGGCGATACTGCAGACCGCCAAGTAGATGAGTCCAGCCCAGCTGGAACTGGTTTCCTAGCAGATGTCGTAGTTGCTTGGGAAAAGGCTTCCCAGCCAGCCAGCGCCGCTGGAATTCGAGTTGTTAACATCCGTACTGGATTAGTGGCCGCAAAAAATGGTGGTGCGTGGAGTCGTCTACTTCCAATTTTCAAGTTGGGCGCAGGTGGCAAACTTGGGTCAGGAAAGCAGTACTGGTCATTCATTTCGATGCGAGATGAAATTGCCGCAATCAAGTTTGTGATTTCAAATTCTAAAATCACTGGCCCAGTCAACTTAACTGCCCCAGAACCAGCGACAAATGCTGAAGTAACTAAGGCCATGTCAAAGATATTCAATCGGCCTGCACTTTTCCCAGTACCAGCTTTTGCTTTGAAATCCTTGCTTGGTGAGTTTTCCCAAGAAGTGCTTGGTAGTGCGCGGGTAATTCCTCGTGTCTTAATAGATGCAGGTTTTGAATTTCAAGACCCAAACATTGAAAGTGCGATGCGCACTCTGGCCACTAAGTAATCCCCATGTCAGGCATACCTTCGAAAACCGACGTTGTAGTCATTGGTGCCGGTTTGGCTGGACTGGCAGCAGCTCGTCGACTGTCTATCGCTGGACGGGAAGTTTGTGTTATCGATGCCAGCGATGAAATTGGCGGAAGAATTCGAACGGATCAAGTTGATGGACTATTGCTTGACCGGGGCTTCCAGTTATACAACCCTGCATACACCGAAGGAATTAGCGTTCTTGACCTAAAGGCATTGGATGTAAAGAGTTTTTCCCCTGGCGTAATTGTTTCCATTGAAGGTCGCAACTATTCGGTGGCTGATCCAAAGCGAGACCCAGCTTCGGCAATCGATAGCTTGCTCGCACCTATTGGAAAGTTTTCGAGCAAGTTTAAGTTTGCCCGATATGCTCTTGGTTTAGCTCTAACCAAAACCAAGTCGGCATCCTATGATCAACGCACCGATGCCTTTCTGCGCGCCAAATTTGGTACCGATCTCACAGACACATTGCTACGTCCATTTCTGGCTGGAGTTTTTCTTGAGCCAGAGCTTGCAACCTCAAAGCGATTTTTTGATATTGCACTCAAGTCATTTATTTCCGGTACACCTGGGGTTCCAAGTGCCGGCATGCAGGCAATTCCGCGCCAATTGGCCGCCCAGCTTCCCACCGGCAGCATTCATTTAAACGTGACGGCGCAAGCGGTGGCTAGCACTATGGTTCGCACGGATCTAGGTGACATTAGATGCCGGTCAGTAGTGATTGCAACTAACGCTCGCAGCGCGGCACTCCTAATTCCAAGTCTTAAAGTTCCACCAAGCAACGGCGTAACTACTTGGTACCACCTTGCAGATTGCCCAGGCTCTGAACTGACTGAAGGTAAAAGCACCTTGGTTGTTGACGGCAGGAAGTTTAAAGGACCACTGGATGATCCTTCTCGCCCGTTGGTAAACACAGTTGTAATGACAAACAGTGCGCCGTCATATGCGTCCAACGGACGAACCTTGATTTCATCCTCAGCCATCGGTGTGCACCCGTCCACTCAGTCCGAGTTGAGCGTAAGGTCGCACCTCGCGGCGCTATACAAAGTTCCAACAGGTAATTGGACGCATGTTGCTACCTATCCAATTCCTGATGCATTACCGATGATGGCTGCGCCTCATGACATTGAACAATCAGTTCGACTCTCTGATGGCGTTTACATCGCAGGAGATTATCGACAAGTGTCTTCAACAAATGGTGCATTAGCCAGCGGTCGACGAGCTGCCGAAGCCCTGCTCACCGATGATCTTTAAACCAAGCGTCCTGGTTCAAGTACCGTTTCTTTAACTTCCCCGTTTAGCGATTCGATTCGATAGCCCTTGGCCTTGCTCTCGGGTGTATCGACCACGATTTCTACCGGGTTCACCCCTTCGTAAACAACCGCAGCGTGATCATCTGTCGCGTATGACATTGGTAATGTGCCAGCCGAAACTAATGAGTGCAGTAACGGACGCCGTTGTGCTTCGGTGTCGTAATGCACACCGTTTCCATATGGCAACAAAGCTAATCCGTTTGTTACGGTCTCAAGCTTTGGTCCAAATGAATCAGTAGGTCCACCAACGTGCCAACAAATAGAACCTGCGCTGACCCCACCTAGAACTACGCCACGTTCCCAAGCATCTTTGGCAGCAGCATCAACGCCGTGTAAGCGCCAGATTGCCAAGAGGTTGGCTACTGAACCCCCGCCAACCCAAACCAGGTCGGTGCGACCAAAAGCTTCATCAACCGGGACATTTGGTTGCGTGAATAGTGCCAAGTGTTCAACATCAACTCCAAGTCCCGAAACGGCTTGGTAACTTGTTGCCAAATAATTTGGGTTATCTCCGCTAGCGGTCAAAACAAACAAAACGCGAGGCCGAGTTTTGCCGGTCAGCTCGAGAGCGCGCTTGAATATCTGACCTGGCTTAACGACCCCCCAGCGATCGGTTTGAACAAAACCGCCACTTGACGCAACTATGTGACGTTGAGTCACGAAGTTGTGGCCTTATCCAATTCCGAACTTGAATCTGAATGCAATGGGCCTTCGCTCTTGCCAAGTTTGCTTGGCCACCAGATCTTTGCGCCAATGTCATAAGCAAGCGCCGGAACCAAAAGGCTTCGCACGATAATCGTGTCTAACAAAACACCGAATGCCACCGCGAAACCAAGTTCGGCAAGGAATACCAATGGCAGAGTTCCCAAGACTGCGAAGGTTGCAGCAAGTACGACTCCAGCAGAGGTAATAACCCCACCAGTTACGGTTAGGCCCTTGAGAATTCCAGGTCTTGTGCCCAGCTTTATTGCTTCTTCGCGCACTCTGGTCATGAGGAATATGTTGTAGTCAATTCCGAGCGCCACGAGGAATACAAACGTAAACAAGATAAATCCACCGTCCGCGCCCTCGAATCCAAACAGGTGCGTAAACACCAAGTGACTAATTCCCAGTGTGGCTCCAAATGAAATCACAGTGGTAATGATCAAGAGCACCGGAGCAAATATGCTTCGAAGCAAGATTGCCAAGATGATTCCAATTACCAGGAGTGCAACTGGCAGGATCAAATTTCTATCTCGAGTGTTAGTCGTCTGAATGTCAAAATTCACAGCTGTTGTGCCACCAACTAATGCGGTTTCACTTGCAGCTTTTGCAGCTTCGCGAATGCCCGGAATGTAACCTTGCGCCTCAACTGAATCTGCCGGCTTATCTAGGGTTACTTCGATTTGAACTAAGCCATCAACTACAACTGGAGTTGGAGGTGGGCCACCCGGAATGAATTGTGTTGTAGTTTGCACTACCTCAACAACACCCTCTGAACCCTTGATCGCAGCAATCAGCGCATCTTTATCTGCCTCTGGCCCGATAACAATCGTTGGATCACCAGAACCGGCTGGGAAATGCTCAGATAGTTTCTCTAAACCAACTACCGAATCAGGATTACCAGTAAAGGCATCAGAAGTTGCTAGC
>CANKTT010000116.1 GCA_947486505.1 Actinomycetota bacterium
AATGGTCCAGTGAAGCGGGTGACAATTACTGCGATCAAACTTGCGGCGGCCAACGATGCCAGACCTGCAACAAATCCCAGTCGTAAATGGGTTCGCGGCGCAAGCAAACCAAAATCAATTCCTGGGCCGTTGCCCTTGATCGTTGTTGCCAGAATTGGCCAACCTGCAAGTGCCAACCAAGGTGCGCTAAATGCAATAAGCAACCCCCAGCCATTTTCTGGATCAATGTTTTGTGACATCAAAGACAAGCTAACGATCAGACTTAATCCAATTGCACCGACCAACGAGATGATGGCATCACCCATGCCCCAGGTAGGGATCTTTAACTCTTCACCTTGAGCAATAGCTCGCTTAAAAGCCCACGGCGCCCCCGGAAAACCGGAAGCGCCGTCGGATGGAATTAAAGGATTCATTCCTAGTAACGGTATAGGTCTGACTTGTAAGGTCCGTCGACATCCACGCCGAGGTAATCAGCTTGTGTCTTAGAAAGTTCAGTCAACTTCACACCAAGTGCGTCAAGGTGTAATCGAGCTACCTTTTCATCGAGGTGCTTAGGCAGAACGTGTACACCCAATTCGTATTCATCAAGCTTGGTGAATAATTCAATCTGTGCCAATACCTGGTTTGTAAATGAGGTACTCATTACAAACGATGGGTGACCAGTCGCGTTACCAAGGTTAAGCAAACGACCTTCAGACAACATGATGATGCTGTGGCCATCTGGAAAAATCCATTCGTCAACCTGTGGCTTGATGTTGCGACGCACGATACCTGGGTATTGCTGTAAACCAGCAATGTCGATTTCGTTATCGAAGTGACCGATGTTGCCAACAATTGCTTGGTGCTTCATCTGTGACATGTGCTCAACGCTGATGACATCTTTATTGCCTGTTGCCGTGATGAAGATGTCTGCGGTGTCAATTACGTCTTCAATCGGCAGAACTTGGTATCCGTCCATAACTGCCTGAAGCGCACAGATTGGATCGATTTCAGTCACGATTACTCGAGCGCCTTGGCCACGAAGTGACTCAGCTGAACCTTTTCCGACGTCACCGTAACCTGCAACAACTGCAACCTTGCCACCAATAAGCGTGTCAGTTGCACGGTTGATGCCATCGATCAAACTGTGGCGAGTGCCGTACTTGTTATCAAACTTGGACTTGGTTACCGAGTCATTGACATTGATCGCAGGGAACATAAGTGTTCCTTCACGGAACATGTCATACAAACGAAGTACACCAGTTGTGGTTTCTTCGGTAACACCCATGATTTCGGAACCAACAGTGGTCCAACGCTTTGGATCTTCGCCAAGTGAGCGCTGCAATAGTGATAGCACGACTCCGTATTCTTCGGAGTCAGCGCCAGCTGGATCTGGAACGAAACCAGACTTTTCAAATTCAGTTCCCTTGTGGATCAACATTGTTGCGTCGCCACCGTCATCAAGGATCATATTTGGTCCGGTTTGTCCTGGCCAACGAAGCGCCTGCTCGGTACACCACCAGTACTCTTCTAGGGATTCTTCTTTCCAGGCGTAAACCGGAACACCAGTTGGGGCATCTTCGGTTCCGTTTGGACCAACCACAACGGCTGCCGCTGCGTGATCTTGGGTTGAGAAAATGTTGCAAGATACCCAACGCACATCAGCGCCAAGTTCAACCAAAGTTTCAATCAAGACAGCGGTCTGGATTGTCATATGCAGTGAACCCATGATTCGGGCACCCTTAAGCGGCTTGGAAGCTCCGAACTCTGCACGCATTGCCATTAGTCCAGGCATTTCGTTTTCAGCTAAGCGGATTTCGTTGCGACCATATTCGGCAAGCGAAATGTCGGCAACTTTGAAGTCATTTGGGCCTAAGGCCATGGTGGTACTCCTCGCGAAAAAGGTTTGGAATCTGGGACAGTATGTCCGCAACGTCACGAGGCTTCGATGGCTAGCGGTGTATCTATTGTGTCATAGCCGAGAGGCTTTGGCTGAACTGGCTTGGGCTTTTGAGGTTAACTCCCAACGACTAAGTGGTACACGAGCAAATAGTCTCTTGGCTACTATTTGCTCCTATCAAAGTCCGGTTCTAGGAAGACATACTTCGCGCTCGGAACTGCGATTCGCAACAAGCGCTCGGCTTCGTCAATGCCACGCGTGATGTCTTCAGCTGTTTGGGAGTTTGATATCGCAATTTTTGCGCCAACAAGCAAGGCGTCTGGGCCAACATGCAAAGTGCGAAGGTGAATTACGCGCTCCACCAAAGGTGCAGACTCAAGTGCTGTCTGGACCGCATCGTATTCTTCTGGCAACGCGCCTTCGCCAACTAACATTCCAGACATCTCGCGCACCAAAATTACAGCGATCACAATCAATAACGAACCAATTGCCATTGCGCCCATACCGTCCCAGCGACCATCACCGGTTATGACTGCAGCACTTACTCCTATCAAGGCAAAAACTAGACCGATTAAAGCTCCAAAGTCCTCTAGCAGAATCACTGGTAGTTCAGGCTGGCGGGCATCCCTGACAAACTTTGCAAATGATCGATTACCGCGAACTTTGTTGGTTTCAACTATTGCGGTTCGAAATGAAAACATTTCTAGAACAATCGCGATTGATAGCACACCAATAGCTACCCAGTAATCGGTTACTGGTTCTGGGTGGCTCCATTTATGCCAGCCTTCATACAGCGAGTAAATACCGCCGACCATGAATAACACGATTGCAACCATGAAGCCATAAACATAACGGACTCGACCATATCCGAATTGATATTTCTCATCAGCTACTCGTCGGGAACGCTTGCCACCGATTAGTAACAAAACTTGATTCAGCGAATCTGCAACCGAGTGGATTGCTTCAGATAACATCGACGTCGAACCAGTAATTGCAAACGCGATGAATTTGCTAATTGCAATTCCAGTGTTTGCTAGCAATGCAGCAATTACTGCTTTGGTACCACCTTCGGTACTCATTTGTGATTCCTTAAATTAGAAACTTAGTTTGCTAAGCCGGCCTTTAGCTGGTTGATGGTGCTGATCTGTGATGGATCAATACCTAAGGCTAGTCCTGCATACACACTCGCCCAGTCAGTGGGAATGATCAATGATGCTAACCGACTTATTGGATGGCCGTCATGAGCCTGAATCAAGGTCACAGGAACATTCCGATCCGCAGCGATTTGGCATACGATACCAATGCGTTTTTCAACGGCAGGATGTTCGTTGGTGTCTCGCAAGATGTATAAATGCGTACGTCGATCGATTACGCCGTCATCGTCACGGAAGATATCTCGCGTTGGTGCAGCACCAGCCAGCACGCCATCGAAAGTGACAATTTGGTTGTGGCCAACTTCTGGAAGTTCGCCATGTGCCGATGGGATCTTTGCGTTTTCAGCTAACTGCGCCATGAATCTGCCGGCAGCAGTGGCCCCAATCATTCCGGTACCCCAAACCATTGGAAGTGATTCCGCGCAGGAAAGTGCAAGAGCTTTGGCAGGGTTTTCACCTAATGGCACTGAGGGACCATTTGTGACGCTTAACTCATCCATCAAGTCAGCTGCAATTTCAAATTCTTTTTCGTCGATGTGCGCAATACCTAAAGCATTTGCAACCAATAGCAATGGCGTTGCATGAGTCCAAAGTGATGCCCGTGGGCTTCGTCCCTTTGCGTCAATTGCAAAGTGAATAGCGCCGCCAATTGAGTTTGATAACTTTTCAAGATCGCTACCGCTCGCACCAATTGTGATGACGCGCGCACCACGACGACCAGCCTCCGCTGTTGTGCTTAGAGTTTCCTCAGTCATACCGGAGCAGGAGACTCCAATAACAACATCCATCGGTCCAACCCAACCGGGCAAGCTGTGGCTTCGTTCGCTGATGATTGGCAGCGGAGTCGATTGACCGATTACAGCCTTGAGAACATCGCCGCCAACGCCCGAGCCACCCAAGCCAGCGACAACGATGTTTCTTGGTTGCTCGCCTTTGGCAATGACAGCTAATTCAGATCGGTCGATAGTTGTCACGGCTTCACGCATTTGCGCGCCTGAACTAGCAACAGCCCGCAACATGTCACTTGCATCAAGAGCAGACATGCCCGCGATGTCATCCAACAACAAGTCGTCAATCATGGGCCAAGACTACCCGACCATCATTGCTAAAACTGAGTCCCGAACGGTTTCCATGGTTTGAATATCTTTGGCTTCGACATTTAACCGAAGCAGAGGCTCAGTGTTACTAGAGCGAACGTTGAACCACCAGCCATCACCAGAAACGGTTAGCCCATCGAGCTCATCGATCTCGCTACCTTGGTTGATTGCAGTTTCTTTAATGCGTGCAATCACAGATTTGGCATCAGAAACCTTGGTATTGATTTCGCCGCTCATTACATAGCGTAAGTATGGTTTCAGTAGCTCACTCAAGGTGATGGACCCAGGTGTTTCGCCCAGTGCAGCTAAGGTATGCATGGCAGCCAGCATTCCTGAATCAGCTTTCCAAAAATCTCGGAAGTAAAAATGTCCGGAGTGTTCGCCACCAAAAATTGCGCCAGTCTCAGCCATGGTGGCTTTGATGAAGGAATGTCCAACACGAGTGCGAACTGCAGT
>CANKTT010000117.1 GCA_947486505.1 Actinomycetota bacterium
CTCCAAACATCTTGAACATTCACCCGCAACCGTTAGCAAAGCACTTCCGGTGACGAGAACCCCATCAATTACTGATTCGAGCCTAAGATCAAACTCAATTTCAGATCCTGGTGGGACTGCAATCAATCCGAGACCGAGATCAGCCGGTGCCGCCACCGAGAAATCTAGTTTCTTCATCGAACCAGCACGGCGACCAAGTTCTCGAGTATCAAGAACTAGCGGCGAGCTTGGATCGAGGGTAGACACAGTATTCCTCGCTGGAAGTAAGGCTCATTCGGCCTCGTGAAAGACCAATGGCTAGATTAGCGCGTTTTTACTGGCTCTCCCAAATCGAGCATTGGGATGAGAAAGGACTAAACCAGCGAGAAATCAGGATTTTGCCTGGAGTTGGGCTTTCAGAGCCTCATGTACATTCTCTGGAACCAAGCCAGCCACATCCCCACCAAATTTGGCGATTTCTTTAACAATGCTGGAAGAAAGGAAGCTGTATTCCGGATTCGTTGCCACAAACAGAGTATCCACGCCTAATCGGGAGTTCATTTGTGCCATTTGAAGTTCGTAATCAAAGTCCGAGACCGCGCGAAGTCCCTTGAAAATTGCGCTGATTCCGTTGACTTTGCAGTAATCCACGAGCAAGCCCTTGAAAGTATCAACCACGATGTTTGGGTAAGGCTTAACACATTCGGTAATCATTTCGATGCGCTGTTCCATGGTGAATAGCCCAGCTTTGGTGCTGTTTTGAAGCACAGCAACGGTCACATGGTCATACTGCTCGGCGGCGCGAGCAAACACGTCAAGGTGTCCAAAAGTAACCGGATCAAAAGAACCTGGACATACGGCTTTTCTAAGTCCGTTCTTGGCCATTGAATTCACCTTGCTCGCCTCTCAAAATAATCAGTTCAGTCATCTTCATTCGTCAGGTACTGACCGTACCAAATACTCGTGTCTCCATAAACCTTCTTACGCAGTTCTTCAACGGATTCAGGCCATTGGACCTGGGAGCGCGAACCTCGTTCCACCACGATTAAGGCGTACTCATTGAGCCAGTCGTTCTTTACTAAGTTCGCTATCAATTCGTTAACTTGTTCGTCTTCGAAGGAATAAGGCGGATCGATAAAAACGACATCAAAAGTCCCGCGTCCAGATTTTTGGGCTACGTCATTAAATGCATCAGCAATGACTACGCGAGCATTCTTGATTCCAAAGTTTGCGACATTGGTATGCAGGGCGTCGGCTGCGCGCAGATCTTTTTCAATCAATACTGCTTCGGCCGCACCTCGCGAGATTGACTCAATTCCAAAAGCGCCCGAACCAGAAAACAGATCCAACACTCGTAAGTCATCAAGTCCACTTACAGCATGTTCAACTGAGGAAAATATTGCTTCCCGCACGCGACTCGATGTTGGTCGGGTTTCAGCGTCGGGAACTTTTATTGAGCGACCGCGAAAATCGCCACCGATGATTCTTGTCATGATTTCTTCACAAACTCAGCGCGCGCTTGGTCGATTAGAGACTGCACAGCTCTGGCCAGTGCTGGATTGGAATCAAGCTCTGGGTCCTTGGCAACAATATTCACAGCAGCAATTCTTGCTTGCTCCAAAATTGATTCATCACGCAGGATGCTCACCAACTTCAAACTCGAACGCATGCCAGATTGATTGCGACCTAGGACATCGCCTTCGCGGCGTTGCTCAAGATCAAGCGCGGCTAATTCAAAACCATCGTTTGTAGATGCGACCGCTGCCAGGCGTTCACGCGCTGGGCTAAACGGTGGGGCTTCAGTAACTAATAGACACAGACCCGGCGCGCTGCCACGACCAACACGTCCACGAAGTTGATGTAACTGGCTAATGCCAAATCGATCCGCGTCCATGATCACCATCGTGGTGGCATTTGGAACATCCACGCCAACTTCAATCACAGTTGTTGAAATCAACACGTCGATGCCATCGTCATGCGAAGGACCACGCGCAAATCTTTGCATCACATCGTCTTTATCTGCACCTGGCATTTGGCCATGCATGATTCCAACTCGAACACCTGAGAGCGGTCCTTCAGTTAACTGTGGAGCCAGATCCTCAAGCGCAATTGCTTGGCGTTGTCCTGGCTTTAAGTCTTTATCTTCTTGACTTGCGATGCGTGGGACCACAACATAGGCCTGATGACCTGCTTGAACTTCTTCAACGATGCGCTCCCAAGCTCTGGCGAGATGACTTGGTTTTTCAGATGACAACACAACGTGAGTTGTAATTGGAGAACGTCCTGCCGGAAGTTCGCTCAAAGTTGAAATGTCCAAAGCGCCAAAAGCAGTCATCGCCACAGTGCGCGGGATCGGTGTTGCAGTCATGACTAAGACGTGTGGTCGGCGATCACTTCCAGCTTTACCAACTAGAGTCGCGCGCTGTTCAACACCAAAGCGATGTTGCTCATCGATCACCACGAGGCCAAGGTCAAAGAAATCAACTCGATCTTCTAGTAAGGCATGAGTGCCAATCACAATTCCGGCTTGGCCCGAAGTGATGTCTAATAGCGCTTGCCTTCTGGCAGCCGTAGTCATTGACCCAGTTAGCAAAGTTACGCCAGTTCCTTCATCATGAGCCCCGAGCCTGCCGCGCTCAGCCAATGGACCAAGCAAGTTAGTGATCGCTCGGTAATGCTGGGCAGCCAGCACTTCAGTTGGCGCAAGTAACGCGGCTTGACCACCAGAATCGACCACGGTGAGCATGGCTCGCACTGCAACTACGGTTTTGCCACTTCCCACTTCACCTTGCAGCAATCGGTGCATTGGATGGCCCGCTGCCATTTCAGCTGAGATAGTTTTGGCAACTTCAGTTTGTCCTTGGGTCAAAGTGAAAGGTAACTTGGCATCAAAAGCGGCAAGTAATCCATCTGGTTTTTCGGATCTGGCAATTGCTGGCCAGGAATCTTCTTCGTGCCGTTGTTTGGCTAGAACTACCTGCAGCGCTAAAGCCTCATCCCACTTCAATCGCAATCTGCTAGCTTCGAGTTGATCGAGGGATGTGGGCTTATGAATTGCCTGCAGCGCAACACCTAAATCAATCAGTCCTTCAGATTTTCTAATTTCAGCGGGTAATGGATCTTCGATTTCACCAAGTGCAGTAAGCGCAAGATCAATGCTGCGCTCAATCGTCCAAGTTTGAAGTTTCTTTGTTGCGGGATAGACCGGCAAAAAGGCTTCGGCATAATCATCTGGATTCACATCTGCTGCATCATCAAGAAGTTCGTATTCCGGATGAGTTAATTGGCGCTTGTTATTGAAAACCGAAATTTGTCCAGCAAACAAACCTTGGCGGCCCGCCACTAAATCTTTTTCTCGCCAATGTTGATTGAAGAACATCAACGTTAAGGATCCTGAGCCGTCGCTGATGACAACTTCTTGACGCGAGCCTCCTTTGGCATTTTTCAAATTCTTAAAACTTTTTACTTGCGCCTGCACCGTGACGTGATCGCCAATTTCTAAATTGCCAAGATCTGTTAACGCACCGCGCTGTTCATATCTCCTGGGATAGTGGCGAAGTAAGTCTTCAACTAAAACGATTTCGAATTCGGATTCCAAAAGTGCAGCCATCTTGGCTCCGACCACTTCGACAACTTGAGTACTCAGGTCGGCCATCTATTAATTGCCTAGCTCAGAAATTCGAATGTTGGTAACTTCGACTTTTGTTTCACAACTTTCGATAACTAGTTCGGGTTTGTCGGTATGAACATGGAAGTTAAAGTTCGGTTCAATTCCAGAAACCGAAATAGATTCACCGAGGTTGCTTAACTCTGTTTCTATTTCTGCTTTTACAGCTTGGGAGCAAACTACTGAGAACATCAACTCAAGAGCTGGTCCAGAATAAGTGAGTGGTTCAGATTTGTTAAGTGTCACCTGTAATGGAGTAACAGTCAGTCCAAGAGTTAATGCGACGCTGTCATGAAAATACGAAATAACTAATGCGCCAGCATCAATAACTTCGGCCGCTTTAAGTTCTGGCAAGAGATTTTGAGTGTTAATAACGGCAGCGCGAACGGCAATTTGAATCGCTTCGTAATACTTTGCGAAATCTGATTGCGCTTCAACTTTCGCGGCAGCATCGGCAACCGTGAGCATGGTTCCTTCTGCTGGGGTTAGAACTGATTGACGAGCTACTACCGCGCCCTGTTGCAATGCTCGTTGCCATTCTTGAGGTGAACATTGTTCAGGTGATTCACACTGCGAAAGCCCTTGAGCCAGACCATGGAGAAATTGAGCCAGGATGACCCCAGAGTTTCCGGTGGCTGCGTTGGCAGCGCCATTTGCTACCGATAGCGCGTATCCACCAATGTCCCCGGTTTGGCCCGAGCTGGTTGCCAGGCCCGCCTTAAGTGTGTGCAGGGAATTCGATCCGGTGTCGGAGTCAGGCACGGGAAAAACGTTTAAATCATTGAGTAACTGCTCGTTTTTGGCCAATAAGTCCTGGAATTTGGTCAAGACTTC
>CANKTT010000118.1 GCA_947486505.1 Actinomycetota bacterium
TCCTACGCTCGAATGGCGGCAGTTGAAGAAAGTCGAGACAGTCTAAAAACTGCAGATGACATCAAGAATCTTCTGTTAGATAAAGATTCTGGGGTTTGTATCACCCTTGGTCGTTGGCGCGAAGACATGTACTCATTTATGGGTCTAGTCGGCGATTCAGGTACCAAGCAGGCTTGGGTTAACGCTGCACCAGCATATGGTGGCGCTTTCGAAGAAGTTGATTTTCTCTAAGACTGCACATGTGCTCACCTCGTAAAGTCCATAGGCTATGAGCATGAGTTCACAAAATAATGTCACAGTAATTGGTGGCGGCATCGTCGGTCTTGCTTGCGCCTGGGAATTAGCAAAAGATGGCGCTTCAGTAATTGTTGTCGAAACCGGTGGCTCAAGTTACGGAACTTCGCTGGCAAACGCAGGGTGGATTAGTCCAAGTCACATAATTCCTTTTGCGGCTCCTGGAATGGTACAAACCGGCTTCAAGAATTTACTTGGAAGAACTGGCGCATTTGCCATGACACCTGGAGCAGGACCACTGCTTGCACCATGGACACTTAAATTCGCACGCTCCTGTACTGATGCGCATGTTGATCACTGCGCTCCTGCACTCAAAGAACTTCTTGACACCAGCATGGACGTTATTGAGGGTCTAACCGAAACTACGGACTTAACGCGAACTAACCAACCACAGTGGTACGTCTACACATCCAAAAATGCCGAAGCTGATGCCGAGCATGAAGTTGATCTGGTAACCAAGTACGGCGTTGACGCTAAGCAACTTGATGTTGCAACAAGTTTGGAACAAGAACCTATGCTGAAGGACACTGTTAAAGCAGTTGTTGAATTCAGCACTGACTTCGGTTTAGACCCTGGAAAACTCGTAGAGGTTTACCGGCGCAACTGTGAAGTAATAGGTGTGACATTCCGTAGCGAAACAGTAACTGGCATGTCGTCAACTAGCCGAAATGTCACCGTCGTAACTGCAACTGATTCTTGGATAAGTGACTACGTCGTTTTAGCAGCTGGCGTTTGGTCTCGAGATCTTGCTAAGACACTTGGCGAAAATCTTCCAATCATGCCGGCCAAAGGTCAGTCCGTAACTCTTCCAGGTATTACAAACATGCCATCACGAACTTTGATGCTGGCAGATCAAAGAATTGCAACTAATCCGCTGGACTGGGGATTCCGCATGAGCACCGGGTTTGCGTTAACTTCAGCTAACGATATGTCCGTCAACTCAAAAGCGACAGATAAATTGATTGCCACTGCCCGCCAGGCTCTGAATCTGCCAGATAAGTTTGAAGTCAAAAATGAGTTAGCGGGACTTCGCCCAGCCAGCCCTGATGGCATGCCTTACATTGGCGCGCTTCCCAAAGCGCCACGCGTGATTGCTGCTACTGGCCACGGGATGTTGGGTTTGATGATGGGACCAGGAACTGGAAAATTTGTGTCCGATCTGGTTGCCGGACGTCCAGTTTCTCGCGATGTCTTGAAATTCTCCCCGGCCAGACCCCGTTTATAGTTGGGTTTTTTACCGTTAGCAAATTGTTACTTTAAGTAAGTTGCCATTATTCAGTGCTATTTCGTTGTAAGTTTCACTTGCGAAACCCGTTTCGCATGAAATCGCAGCACCTGAAAGTAGGCCACTTTGAGCGAGAAGTATCTCGAGATTCGCAACATTACAAAAGTTTTCCAAACTCCAGAAGGTGGCGAAGTTCGCGCGCTTGATGATGTGACCTTGGACATCGCGAGTGGTGAATTCTTTATCTTGTTAGGTCCTTCTGGTTGTGGCAAAACTACTTTGCTGCGAAGTATTGCTGGTCTGGAATATCCAGATAGTGGCGAGATCATTCTTCAGGGTGAGCGAATTGACGATAAGCCACCATACGATCGTCCCGTTAATACTGTGTTCCAGTCCTACGCTCTATTCCCACACATGACCGTGGGTGACAACATCGCATTCGGTTTGGAAATGGAAAATGTTGATAAAGACGAAGTTGCTAAGCGCGTAGAAGAAGCTCTTGAGCAAGTTCAACTTGCTGGGTATGCAAAACGTATGCCATCCCAACTTTCTGGTGGACAGCAACAGCGCGTTGCATTGGCTCGCGCACTTGCCAAAAAACCAAAGGTACTTCTCCTGGATGAACCGCTTTCGGCACTTGACTTAAAACTTCGCCGTGGCATGCAGGTTGAACTAAAGCGCCTGCAGCGTGAAACCGGAATTACTTTCGTATTCGTTACCCACGATCAAGAAGAAGCGATGTCGATGGGTGATCGCATTGCAGTGTTTAGCCAAGGCAAGATTGTTCAACTCGATACTCCAGTTGAGGTTTACCGCCGTCCAGTTAATGCATATGTTGCTGACTTCATTGGTGAAACGAACCTGATTAAGGGAACTGTAGCTCCGGGTGGAATTTCACTACCTGGCGGCAACATCTTGCCAACAGATCAACTTGCAGCTGACTCAGTGATACCTGCTTCTGGTGAAGTTACCGTTGCAATTCGTCCAGAAGATCTTGTGCTTGCCGCAAACGGAATGATTAGTGGAACCGTCAGAGACGTTATCTTTACTGGAGATTCAGTTCGAGTACACGTTGCTGTTGGTGACGTTGAAGTGATTGCATCACTAGCATCATACGGAACTGAGATTCCAGAGCAAGGAAGTAAGGTCACGCTAAATCCAGAGCATCGCGCTGCTCGCACGGTGGCTTCATGACTGCAGTAACAACTCCCCCTAAGAAGCAAGCACAACGTGGTCGACCAGGACAATCGTCTCCAAAACTTGCCTATCTGCCAATTATTTTCTTGGCATTTGCAATTGGAATTCCGTTGCTCATCATCGTCGTCTATTCATTCCTTGAGAAGCCTTCGCAAGGAACTGGAGTTAAGTGGGTTTTCACGCTCGAAAACTACAAAGCTTTGTTTATTCAAGAAAAACTTGATGGCACCACGGCACTTGATACTCGTTACATCAAAGTTCTCTGGACTTCGTTTTACTATTCCGTTTTGACAACCGTAGTTACCTTGGTGCTTTCAATTCCGGTTGCAATGTGGATTGCTACCCGTGATGCCAGAAAGCGTAATCTGCTGGTTGCTTTGGTAACACTTCCGTTCTGGATCAGTATTTTGATTCGCACCTACGGCATGCGCCAAATCATTGCAGATGAAGGTCCCATCGGAAAGTTCCTAGGCATCTTCAACATTGAGTGGAGCATCTTGTATTCGCCACCGGCGACCATCCTTGGCTTGATTTATGTTTTCTTGCCATTCATGATTCTGCCGATTTATGCATCTGCCGAGCGGTTCGACTTCAGACTTGCTGAAGCTGCATACGATCTCGGCGCAAAACGAATGACTGTAGTTCGCAGAATTATTCTGCCTTCAATTCGACCTGGTGTGATTTCGGGAATTGCTTTGGTATTTATTCCGGCACTTGGGTCGTTCTTGCAATCCGACATGTTGGGCGGCGGCAAAACAAATATGGTTGCCAACGTTATTGCCAACAACTTTGGTCAGGCACGAAATTGGCCATTTGGTAGCGCACTTGCAGTCCTTCTAATTGTTCTTACTTTGCTATTCGTCTTGATTATGCAAGGCGCAGCGCAACGACGTGGAGACAAGGTGGAATTAGTATGAGTCACACCCAAGCTTCTTCACGCAAACGTGGCAAGTTAGTAAATCTTCGTAACTTCCCTGGATTTAAAGCTACCTCTTGGTTTGTGCTTTTCTTCTTGTACAGTCCGCTGGTTTACGTAGTTATCTATTCGTTTAACTCAAGTCGAATTGGCGCAGTCTGGGAAAGCTTCTCAGTTAAGTGGTACGGCCGAGTTTTTGAAAACACTGACATTCAACGTGCCTTGAAAAATTCACTTCAAGTTGGACTTGTTGCAACTATTCTTTCCACGACGCTTGCAGTTATGGCTGCGCTCGGATTACTCCGCATGCAGCGGGCTGGCAAGGCAGTTGCAATGGCGTTAATCGGTGCACCGCTCATCATTGCGGAAATCGTGTTAGCGGTTGGAACCCTTGGTTTGTTTATTGCAGTTGGAGTACCGCTTGGAAAAGTGGGTCTAATGGTTGCACATACGGCATTTTGTATTCCATTTGCGCTCTTGCCAATCAGAGCAAGGTTGAGTCAGTTAGATATGGCACCGTTTGAAGCCGCTTCAGATCTTGGCGCCAACGAACGTCAAATCTTGCGCCGCATTACGCTACCACTTCTGGCTCCGGCGATTTTCGCTGGAGCGCTGCTGGCATTTGCAATATCAATTGATGACTTCATTACCTCGTTCTTTGTCGCTGGCCCTGGCGCTACGACATTGCCGGTCTACATTTTTGGCATGATTCGCTCAACAGTTACACCAGAGGTGAACGCAATTTCTACCTTGCTTCTGTTGTTCTCAGGCAGCGTGCTGATCGGATCGTATTTGATCCAA
>CANKTT010000119.1 GCA_947486505.1 Actinomycetota bacterium
TATCCATCAGTGAAAAACATTTTGGGGCGAGAGATTCGCGGGAAGGTTCCGACAACTTCGGCTGAACTTTCCGCATTGATTCTCGATGAAGTGGAAGTTGCAGTTGTCCCTGGCGAAGCATTTGGAACCCCAGGCTATCTCCGACTTTCTTATGCTTTGGGTGATGACGATTTAATTGAAGGAATATCAAGAGTTCAAGACTTGCTTAAGTAGTAGTTTTCTATGCGGCACGTTTCAATAAATTACGTCTAGGTTTCCGAGTGTTAATTTGAGTTTTATTCTGGATCTCTAGATTTTTACAAATCATTTTTGAAATTGATTCAAACTCTTTTGTGATGGAATTTTTCGAATCTAATTTGCCAATAAATGTGTTCTGATTAAGTGCTTTTCGTGTGATATCAAAGTTATGTGAAGTTTCAAAAATTGATGCGATTCCAGTGTGCCGGCTTACTGCAGCTCTGACATCTTTACTGTGTGTGTCACTAGTGACTCCCCAGAGTAAAACGTGCACTTCCGAGTGTGCGAACAATTCATGAAACTCTAAATAACCTCGTACCAGTCTGGCAATACCAACGCTGTCAGCTCTGGCGCAAATCAAAGTTACTGCTGCCGATTCAAGTGATGTTAACGAAGCGGCATGACGCCGAGGTAACGAGGTTTCATGCATAAGACTGTGATCAATCTCTAACACCCCACCAACATCAGCTATGACGACGTCGAAGGCATCTTTAGATTCGCGCCACGCTTCTCTCAAGGTGGTAACTCTCAAATCCGTCCAGCGAGAGATTCTAGGTAAGCCAGCAACTAGAGACAAGTTTTCTGCAGGTGCGGGAAGCAAATCAAAGTGGGTTTGGATTGAAGAATTCTTTCTCTCGATAGATCGACACAATTCAAGTAATCCGTTTTGATTTGGTTCATAACCAAGTTCTTGATCAAGTGACGGGCCGTAAGTATCGGCATCAATCATGCAGGTGTTGGCCCCGAGTTTCGCTAGCTGCCAGCCAATTTCTTTTACAGCAGTGGTTCTGCCACATGCCCCACCAAATCCAGCAACTGCGATTAGTAATCCTTGTGGATCAGATACTGGCTCAGTTACCCGAGCATCTCCTCGCAGGAACTCAGAAACTTGCTTCATTCCAGTTAGCGGATTTTTTGGATCAAGTTCAATGCAGTGATTTGCGCCAAGGCCCTGCCAGTAATCAACGTTAGATGTGATCGCAATCAACAAAATGTTCTTGTCACATAACTCAGCAATTAGATCCTGATTAATGCGTGGCGTGGCATCAGAAACTAGAACTCCTTGGCAATCCGAAACCTGAATTGCAGCCCTGATGTCAACGCCATCAACACAGCGTCGTTGCACCTGCAATCCAAACATCGGGTGGCTCAACCCACTTACAAATTGTGCTTCCCATTCAACTAATCCAAGGGCTGCAATCAAATTCTTCATGACAGATTCCCAGCCACTGGAATTGCAACCAGATCGATTAAGCCATCGCGCATGGCTTGCACCAAAACTTGCACTAATTCTTGCGAAATCGAAACGGTTACAGAGGTATCCATGCCAGAGTCAACAAACTCCGGTGCATTGGCTATCACGGCATTTGGAATAATCAATTTCGCGGGCCCGGGCAGGGCCACACCATCAAGACTCGGTGACATCCAAACATCAACTTTTTCGCCTGGGTTTACCGCAGGTAAATGCCCAGCACGAATCGGAATGCTGACCGTGCGAACATCTGATGCGAATCCGTTTGAAATTGAATGGATGCGCACCAAATCCCCTACGAATAGATCGGTAGCTGCAATTTTTCCAACAACTTCACTTGGAATTGAAATCAAATTTTCAGTTAGTGGTACTGATACTTGAACTGCGCTGACATCACTTGCTCTAATCTGAGCGCCTTGCGCAATGTTTGAATTCAAAGTCACGGCAGGTACTCGAGCTGAGGCACCGCTGACCACTAACTGTCCAATGATCATCGCAGCGACAATAAACAAGATTCCGAGCCAAAGTCTTGGATCTCGGGTTCTACGGTTTGCTTTTGCAATTGACTTACTTTGTCCAACTTGACCAACTCGAATTGGAATTGCCATTTTTGTTCCCCCAAACTTTTTCCTATCGTCACATAGTTTGCAGTTGCGTTCACATTCACTGTTCACATATGTGGAAAACTTTTTGAGCAATTCTTCAAGATAGGTAATGATTTAGTCATGGCTGCAAGATTCTTGACTCTTAGCGATGTCGCAGAACTTTTAAATATCGCTCCGGCGCAGGTTTACACACTCGTGCGCGCTGGTGAATTGGCCGCGATAAAGATCGGCGCTCGTGGGCAGTGGCGAGTAGAGGACAAAGCTCTGGAGAACTTCATCGCACAACTTTATTCCACAACTGCAGACTTTGTTACTCAAAATCCGCGATAGCAAAACTAGGTATGTCGGATTGTCCGACAGGCAACGACCGACCGTTTTGGGATAGTAAGAAACTTGGAATTTGTTTCTATGTCCAAGGAATCAAAACCCGTGCGCAGGCATAACCCTTCGATTACCTGGTCGCCAACCAAATACCAAGTGCTGGTCTGCTTGTTATCTGTAAGTTCTCGAAACCAGAGGTTGTCTAAGAAGTTAACAACATCAGGTGAAGAGTGATTTTGTGAAAGCTCGCTTAGACCAGAGATTGCAACTATGTGTTTAAGGTTGATGAGAAATTGGGCCGTTGGATTTTCCAAAACAATAAATGGATCGGCTAAATGTCTCACTTCTCCAACTGCTAGTGGTAGCTGAGCATGGGTCAGGCGCAATTCAACTGTGGTGGAGGTATTTCTAAGTCGATCTAGCCAAGCAATGTGCGCCTGTTCAAATCGAACAGTTTCCAATACTTCATAAACTAAATCTAGGCGCTCCTCGGAGGCCACTTCTTCGGCAGCCTGGAACAAGACGCGGTTTAACTCGGAGATTAATGACGTTTCAAATTCTGCTGATTCCATAAGGATATTTCACCGTAGGCAGGGTCAGGCAGGTGAGTCGATCCAACTGGCTGTGGATAACCCATTCGAGATTTCCACGGATTTTACTGAATTCAGTTACAGGCATTGACAAGCAATCAAATCGAAATTATAAATTTCCCAATGGAGTTTTTGTTGAGCAAAAACACCAGGCAGCACTTGCAAGTTTTACATGTGCTGGGATTGCTAAACGTTTCTCGGGGGAACAATGAGCGGGGGAACAATGAGCGGGGGAACAATGAGCGGGGGAACAATGAGCGGGGGAACAATGAATGCAGTCATTTATACGCTTCCAGCGCCTAATGCACGTCAATATAAGCCAAGTAATATCATCAACCTGCCGGTCCGAACTAAGTATGGCTTTCAGGAAACCTTGCCTTTTGAATGGCCGACGGATGGCGCAAATGCAATTAAGTACGTACCGCCTCGTATGGCTGAAAATCGAGCTGACAGTTTCGACCCGCAGGCAACAGCCAGAGTTGATTTACCTTCTGCTCGGCAATGGTCGATGCGTCTGGTGCATGCGTTAGTCGAAGTTGTAAACGGATCCAGACCGGCCGCTCAACTAAATAGATGGATCACACCTGAAGTTATGAGTCAGCTGCAAAATAAAGTCACTGATAACAAGTTGCCAAAACTTGGAGTCCGAAGTATTCATGTCCACGAAACCGACGACGGTGTTGCTGAAGTCAGTTCAGTATTTGGAACTCCAAATAGATCTTTTGCTTTGGCGCTGCGACTCGAGGGTTTAGATGGGAAATGGCGGGCGACAAGTCTGATGTGGGCACTGCCTGAATAGTTTCGGCAGTGCCAATAACTGTACTGCCGGACAAAGTCGGGCAGTACTTAACTTGCTGCTCCGTGACACTTCTTGAACTTATTACCGGATCCGCATGGACACGGTTCATTGCGTCCAACGTTTGCATAAGCATCTTTTGAAACCACAGTTGATACTGCGTCACCAGTTTCGCTCGGACCTGAATACTGCAAAGCCTTAGTTTCAGTGGACTGGGCAAGACCTTTAGCCTCCAAGTCAACTTCATCTTTTTCACCTTCGACATGTGCGTGTGGTGTGACTGTTACTTCGACATTAAATAGGTATCCAACGGACTCTTCCTTAATGCCTTCCATCATGGCAACGAACAGGTCGAAGCCTTCACGCTGGTATTCGACTAGTGGATCGCGCTGAGCCATCGCGCGCAGGCCGATACCTTCTTTCAAATAATCCATCTCATACAAGTGCTCACGCCATTTGCGGTCAAGCACTGACAAAATCACGCGTCGCTCAAGTTCCCGCATTACGGGCGGTTGCAACTCAGCTTCACGGGCTAAGTAAGCGCGATTGATATCTTCTCGCAATGTGGCGGTCATAAACTCTGCAGATAAATCTGCCGAATCTCCCCCA
>CANKTT010000120.1 GCA_947486505.1 Actinomycetota bacterium
CGACTGGAAGTCTCAGTACCAGATTCCAATCGACACATTCCATCGATCATGTCGGTGTACCCAACCAACGACTGGCATGAGCGAGAGGCATACGACTTCTTCGGAATCATCTTTGATGGCCATCTACATTTGATCCGCATCATGATGCCGGATGATTGGCAAGGCCATCCACAGCGTAAGGACTATCCACTTGGTGGTGTTCCCGTTGAATACAAGGGCGCAACTATCCCACCTCCTGACCTGCGGAGGTCGTACAGCTAATGTCCGATACTTACTCACCAACTTACGAAACAACTGAAGGTCGCGTCCATACTGTTATGGGACAAGATTGGGATTCAGTACTTGGCGCCGCTGAAGGTGAATCCGAACGAATTGTTGTCAATATGGGTCCCCAGCACCCATCAACTCACGGCGTATTGCGTTTGATTTTGGAACTTGAAGGCGAATCTGTAACTGAAGCACGTTGCGGTATTGGCTACCTTCACACTGGTATTGAAAAGAATCTTGAATACCGCACTTGGACACAAGGCGTAACTTTTGTTACTCGCATGGATTACTTATCTCCATTCTTTAACGAGACCGCGTACTGCTTGGGCGTTGAAAAACTCCTGGGAATCACGGATCAGATTCCAGAGCGCGCCCAGGTGATTCGGGTGATGATGATGGAACTGAATCGGGTTTCCTCTCACTTAGTTGCGCTTGCAACCGGCGGTATGGAACTTGGCGCACTCACAGCAATGATTTTTGGATTCCGCGAACGCGAGTCTGTTCTCGACTTGTTTGAACTTGTAACTGGCCTACGCATGAACAGTGCTTACATCCGACCAGGTGGAGTTGCCCAAGACTTGCCAGCTGGGGCAGAGCAGCAAATCCGCGACACAATCATGGCACTCCCGCGTCGCATGAAAGATACTGCTGACATGTTGGTAGATAACTCGATTTGGTTAGCCAGAACTCAAGGCATTGGAAAGTTAGAACTTGCTGGCTGCATGGCACTTGGAGTTACTGGACCAGTTCTTCGGGCAACTGGATTACCTGAAGACTTACGTAAGACTTCGCCATACAGTGGTTACGAAAATTACGAGTTTGACGTGATGACTCAGACAACTTGCGATGCTTACGGCCGCTTCCTAATTCGCCTAACTGAAATGGAACAGTCCCTAAACATCGTTGAGCAATGTCTAGATCGCTTGCAGCCAGGTCCAGTAATGGTTGAAGACAAGAAGATCGCCTGGCCGGCACAACTATCTATCGGTTCTGATGGTCAAGGAAACTCGCTAGATCACATTCGTCACATCATGGGCGAGTCAATGGAAGCTTTAATCCACCACTTCAAGTTGGTAACTGAAGGTTTCCAAGTTCCTGCGGGACAGGTTTACAGTGCAGTTGAGTCACCTCGTGGTGAACTTGGCGTACACATAGTTTCTGATGGCGGAACTCGTCCTTATCGGGTTCACTACCGGGATCCATCATTCACAAATCTTCAAGCAGTTGCCGCAATGTGTGAAGGTGGACAGATTGCAGACGTGATCGCAGCGGTGGCTTCGATTGATCCAGTTATGGGAGGCGTTGATCGTTAATGTCACTATCTGAATCAACTCGAGTCCAAGCCCGCGAAATCATTTCGAGATATCCACATGCAAGATCAGCACTGTTACCAATGCTTCACTTAGTTCAAGCTGAAGAAGGTTACGTAAGTGCAGATGGCATTGCACTCTGCGCCGAAGAACTTTCATTGACAACTGCCGAAGTTGCAGCAGTCGCCACTTTTTACACCATGTATCACCGCAAGCCAGCTGGCGAATATCACGTGGGTGTTTGCATCAACCCTGGTTGTGGAATTCTTGGCGGCGACGCAATTTGGGAAAAACTCAGTTCTCGACTTGGAATTGGTCATGATGAAGTTACTCCGGATGGAAAAATTTCACTTGAGCGCATCGAATGTCAGGCCGCCTGCACCCACGCACCAGTAATGACGGCTAACTGGGAATTCTTGGACAATATGACTCCAGAATCCGCAATCGATGTTGTAGAAAAACTTGTAAGCGGCAAAGAAGTTATCAGCACCCGTGGGCCAAAGATTCGAACCTTTAAAGAAAACGAATTAACACTTGCTGGATTTGATGACGGTTTAGTTGATGAAGGCGTGCAAGCAGATGCCCAAATGTTGGCTGGATTGAATCGTGCCAAAGAACTTGGCCAAAGCGCACCGGGAGTAAAGATATGACATTAACTCCAGTACTAAGCGCGCATTGGGATGAAGCCGATTCTTACAAAATTGGTGGTTACATGCGCCACGGTGGTTACACCGCATTTAAGAAGGCATTTGCGACTGGCCCAGATGAAATCATTTCGATGGTTAAAGACTCAGGATTGCGCGGTCGTGGTGGCGCAGGTTTCCCAACTGGCCTTAAGTGGAGCTTTGTTCCGCAAGGTGACGGCAAGCCACATTACCTAGTAATCAATGCCGATGAATCTGAACCTGGTGCTTGCAAAGACATCCCGTTGATGATGGCAAACCCACACGCATTAATTGAAGGCGTAATCATTGCCGCTTATGCAATGCGCGCCAATCATGCATTCATTTACATTCGTGGCGAAGTTCCGCACGTTTTCCGTCGCGTTAACAATGCGATACGCGAGGCGTATTCAGCTGGCTATCTTGGCAAGAACATCATGGGATCTGGGTTTGATCTTGAAGTTGTGCTTCACGCCGGTGCTGGTGCCTACATTTGTGGTGAAGAAACTGCGCTGCTGGATTCCCTTGAAGGTCGTCGTGGCCAGCCAAGACTAAAGCCACCGTTTCCAGCTGTCGCTGGACTTTATGCCTCACCATCTTGCGTAAACAACGTCGAGACAATCGCAAACATTCCTTACATCGTTAACAACGGTGTTGATTGGTTTAAGTCCTTTGGAACTGAAAAGTCCCCAGGCTTTAAATTGTTTGCAGTTTCTGGACACGTAAATCGTCCAGGTATCTACGAAGCACCACTTGGAATCACCATGCGGGAACTTCTGGAACATGCTGGGGGAGTTCGCGACGGACACAAAGTTAAGTTCTGGTTGCCAGGTGGATCTTCAGTTCCAATGTTGACTCCAGACTTACTTGATACTCCGCTAACTTACGAAGACATTGCAGCTGCTGGATCCATGCTTGGAACTGGAACTCCAATGATTTTTGATGAAACTACTTCTGTGGTCCGCGCAGTCACTGGTTGGCTAGCTTTCTACAAGCACGAATCTTGTGGCAAGTGCACACCATGTCGTGAAGGCACTTGGTGGTTGAGCGATGTTCTTCATAGATTTGAAGATGGCCATGGCACTGAAGCAGATCTAGATAAGTTGATTGATATTTGTTCACAGATTGCTGGGCGCTCATTCTGCGCGCTAGGTGATGCAGCCGCAACACCGTTCCCTGCAGCACTTAAGTACTTCCGTGATGAATTTGTGCAGGCAACAAATACGCCAGCTAATGAAAGCTTTGATCCAGTAGCGGCCACAGTATTTGCAGGAGCGACTCGATGACCGTAACGACGCAAACCGTTACCGTCACCGTTGATGGGGTAGTAGTTGAAGTTCCAGCAGGAACTTTGATCATTCGCGTTGCTGAAATGTTAGGCACGGCAATTCCGCGTTTCTGTGATCACCCACTTTTGGATCCAGTAGCGGCTTGTCGCATGTGCTTGGTTGAAATTGAAGGCCAAGGTAAACCACAACCATCATGTGCAGTCACAGTTGCGGATGGCATGGTTATTAAAACTCAGCACACCAGTGAAATGGCAGAAAAAGCTCAAGCTGGCGTCATGGAGTTCTTGCTGATTAATCATCCGCTTGATTGCCCAATTTGCGACAAGGGTGGCGAATGCCCGCTGCAAAATCAGGCTATGACAAACGGTCAAGGCGAAACTAGATTCGAAGGCACCAAGCGAACTTTTCCAAAGCCAATCAATGTAAGCGCTCAAGTACTTCTCGATCGCGAACGTTGTGTTTCTTGTGCTCGCTGTACGCGATTCGCTGACCAGATTGCTGGCGATCCATTCATTGAATTGTTAGAACGTGGCGCGAAGCAACAAGTTGGAACCTCTGAAGATCAGCCATTTGATTCATACTTCTCTGGAAACACAATTCAGATTTGTCCAGTTGGCGCATTGACGAGCGCGAAGTATCGCTTCCGTTCCCGTCCATTTGATTTGATCAGTACACCGACTGCATGTGAACACTGTGCAAGTGGTTGCGCACTTCGCACTGATGTTCGCCGCAGCACAGTAATGCGCCGCTTGGCTTGGGATGCACCAGAAGTAAACG